>JAKPGY010000178.1 GCA_029550685.1 Bacillota bacterium | reverse complement strand
GTTAGAATAAGTAGGCTGGTTAGCCCCATGCTCTTCGGCGCCATAATGAACACCTCTTTCTTCTTAATCTTTCACCAAATCTGTACTAATATCTATTGCCGGGTAGGCTATTTATTCAAAAGGTGACTAAGGGGAAGACGGAAGAGTTAGATCCCCGGGCTTCAGATGGATTCTAAATCCTAAAATGAACCGGTTTTCACCCTTCCAGTATATTCACATAGCATAGTAATGTATAGTATTTAGTTTATCTGGAGGAGCATGAAAAATGAGCATACAAAACATGATCGATGCCACTCCACCCGGTGGAACGGTCAGTGTGCCTCCTGGAACCTATTTTGAGCAATTGGTGATCGATAAACCCCTTATTCTAAAGGGGCCTGATCCGGCCGTAGGGGAAGCGATAGTAGATGCTGCGGGTCTGGAAGCTGTGCCTACCCTTTTAATTAAGTCTAGGGAAGTTACGGTCAAATTTATGGTTTTCCAAAATGGGCCTAGTCGGGGTATCTGTATCGGAACTACCACCTTTCCCAACCTGGAAAGTATTGTGATCGATCACTGCATTGTCCGGGGCCACGATTTATCGGGCATTATCAACATTACCGGTTCCGCCGTAGATATAATCAATAGCCTTATAGAAAATAACGGTGCTGTCGTCAGCTTTGAAAGGACAGGAGTCTTTTTAAAAGCCCACGGCAAGACTAATATTATTAATAATACCATTCGTCACAACAGTGGCGATGGCCTGTATGCAGATGGCAGGGGGGGCGGTAACGCGGGCCTGCTGGTGAAAAATAATATTATTGAAGATGAAAGTTTCAGTGGGATAACACTGGCCTGGGATGAACGCGAGGTAACCATTAGTGGAAATACCATCAGAAACTGCGGTTTAGGCACCAGTGACCTTCATGGTGGTATTGTCATTATCCAGTCCATGGCGGAGACAATTGAGGGCAATATTATCATGAATTGTAAGCAAAGGGGCATTATGTGGGGCTGGGTTCCCCAGGCAGGTCCTAAACCCGATGAAATTCTTATCTCGGGCAACCAGATTTACAAAAGTTCGCACGATGCTTTGTCTCTTTTTTCTCAGGGGCCAGGCAGTTTTATCCCTCCGGACCCTTTTCCTCTCGAACCCCTGGTCAGCGATAACTTTTTGCATGA
>JAKPGY010000071.1 GCA_029550685.1 Bacillota bacterium | reverse complement strand
GTGAGAAAGCTTATCGATTACATCATCAAGATCAAGGGCGTCAAGAATTATCCTTAGCCGGGAACGAGGTTCAAATTTTAAAGCATCCTCGAAGGAAAAAAGGTATCCTTGTCGAATTCTCATAGGTGACTTCAACCCTTTCTGTTTTTGTTTCTTTTGGATGAGTCACCTAAAAGATTCGACAAAAACGGGGGTGAAGTCCTTTTTTTACCCTGAAAAAGCCCGAAGTTTTCTAGGCTAGAGAATATGCAAAATCCTCCACTTATTTATTCGACAAAATGGGGGGTGAAGTCCTTTTTCTGTACTAATAAAACTTCACTATTTTCGGGCTTACCTAATATGCAAAAGTCTCATTTAAATAACTGGGCAGATTTCTCTGGTCCAAGAAATATCATGAAATGAGCTGCTTTCTGCCGTCCACTTAATGGTTTTTTACTAGTAGTTACCGCCACTGCTTATCACCTCGAATCCTCTACCAACCAAGCTCGTATTACCTGAACTGCATCTTCCGGATTGGTTTCGATTAATCGTTCCACTTCCTGCCGGATACGCTGCTTTTCTCGCTCTTCCGGAGTCAGCTTCCTATCGATTAAGTCTTCCAGACGCAATTCTTCCTCGGCAACAGTTTCAAATACCCCTTCATGTTCCGTTTCATCAACAGCAGCGGAACTTCTACGCAGCAGAATTATAACCAAAACCAGCAACAGCAATGCTAAAAGGGCTATTATGACTGGTGCAAAAGGTGATTGCAGCCAGCGACTGAGTGCCGATTCAGGCTCTGGTTCAGGCTGCGGCTCTGTGTAGAAATCGATCAAGGCTACCGAAATCTGGTCTTCTAAACTTATACCATCGGCACCGTTCTCTCTGAGTCCGGTGGCACTGGCAACAATGGAACGGATTTTTTCAAGACGCTCCTCCTCAGTATCACCTAAGCTTTCCTGTTGGGGAGACGAACGGTTAACCAAAACCGATACTGTCAAATAGTTGTAGTCAACATTTCCCGGAGAAAATTTGGTGACTGTTTCTGTGCGGTTGATCTCATAATTGGTATCCCTGGTTTCCTTTTCGTAGGTCGACTCTCCCTGGTTGTCGGGGTTAACTTCCAGGTATTCGGGAATGTTGGTATCAGTACCGGGTACTCCAGCTGGGTTTACGTTGGTCTGGGTGCTTTCTTCCCGGGTGATTGACTGACTGCGTATAAAAGGACCGCCTTCATCGTGAAAATAACGCTCGTCCACTTGCTCTTTGCTGTCGAAAATCAGGTCGGCATTAACCCGCACTACAGAATTATCCTGTCCCAGGGTTTTATCCAGCATAGTCTGGATAGCTTTTTCTTTCTCCTTTTCAAAAGCTCTCTTCATTAGTATCTGGGCTTCTACCTGACTGGTAACATTCTGCCCGTCCAACAGCATGTTATCGGATACCAGGTTGCCATACTGATCAATGATTACCACATTTTCAGGAGTAAGTCCCTCAACACTGTTGGATACCAGGTTAATTATCCCCTGTACTTCTCGTGCAGTTAAAGTCTGATTGTCTTGGGTACGTATGACTACCGATGCTTTCGTGGGTTCCTCATCATCGGAAAATAGGGTCTCTTCTGGCATGGCCAGTATGACATTGGCAGCTTTGACCTTGTCCAAAGACTGAATGGTCCTGGCCAGTTCTCCCTGCAAAGCTTCCTGATATTTGACCTTTTTATCCATTTGGGTTTCCCCAAAACTGGTTTCCCGGAATAATTCCAACCCTGCTTGTCCCCGCGGCAAATCTTCAGCAGCCAGTTTTAAGCGGGTAGAGTATTTGATATTAGAAGGGACCAGGATAGTAGCACCCTGGTCTTCCAGTTGGTAAGGTATTTTTTCTTCTTCAAGCTTTTCAACGATAGTAGCAGCATCTTTCTCGGTAAGGTCAGCGTAAAGAACTTCCATTGACTGCGGCGATCTACCGTTAAATAGCAATATAAGAAAGGTTATGAGGATAAGGAGACCTGCCCCGGAGCCAATTACTTTCTGATTCAGAGTTAATTTGCTCCAGAATTCCTTAATTGTATTGCCTATCTGTTTAAGGTTGGTCATCAGAGATTCCATTCACTATACTCCTCAACTTTAAATATAACAAATTACATTTGGATTCGCATAATTTCCTGAAAAGCTTCTACAATTCGATTGCGTATTTCCAAAGTAAGTTGAAGAGCTAAGCTGGCTTTCTCATAGGCTAAAACAGTATTGTGAAGATACTCTTCATCCCCCAGAGCCATCTGCTGTGCTCCAGCGGAAGCCTCCTTTTGTAATTGATCAACACTCTGTAAAGCGTTGTTCAAATATGTCAAAAAGCTACCCGAATTTGCCTGTTTCTCGTTTGACTCGGATAGATATCTGGAAGCAAAGCTGGTACCTAACAGTTCCAATCGCATTTAGTTACCTCCCTTAACGTCCAATTTGCAAGGCTCTCGCTGCCATTGACTTAGTAGATTCTATTACCTTAGCATTGGCTTCATAGGCACGTGTGGCAGAAATCATGTTTATCATTTCTTCTACAACATTTACATTGGGATAATTGACATACCCATCTTGGTCCGCATCAGGATGAGAAGGCTCGTATACTCTGCGATAAGGAGATTCTGCTTCAGTCAACTCCCGGATTTCTCTTACACGCACCCCCATACCCACTTGTTGGGAGAGCTTTTCCTGCATAATTCCCCTAAACCTAGCAGATGGTTGGGCCGAGCGAGCCTCAAATACCACTACCTGACGGCGATATGGTCCAGTACCCGTGCTATTGCGTGTTGTTTCAGCGTTGGCCATATTGTTGGCGATAGTGTCCATACGCAAACGCTGGGCTGAAAGGCCTGAAGCACTAATATCCAGGCTAGATAGAAAAGGCATAATTAACTCCTCCCGGTAATTGCTAATCTCAGCAAACGAATCTCTTGAGTCAGACTAGAACTCAAAGCATCATGATAAATATCGTTCTTGCTCATCTTAGCTATTTCCACATCAATATCCACATTATTGTTATCGTTGCGATAGCTTAAATCATTTACCTGGTAAATCTCAGGACTGAAGCTGGTTGGTTTCCTGGTTACTTGAATATGTCTGGGATTGGTAACTCTTAATTGAGTTCCTTGGTGGGGCTCATGTAAGAACTGACGCAGTTGATCCTCGAACAATACTTCGCTCCTCTTAAAGTCTGGCGTATCAACATTGGCGATATTATTAGCTATAACTTCACCCCGAAGGGTAGCACCGTCGAGGGCGTGCATCAGCACCTTTTGTGCCCGAGAATTAAATATTTTGTCAAACATATCCATCACCTCTAGGCCATTTGTTCGACTTTATCGATTTAAATTCCTGCTATTTACAAAAATATTTGTTATAAAAGACCTAAATTTTTCAAAAATAACTGACTAGCTTGTTGAAAAACAGGCTCGTCATTTGTTGTTTTTTTGGGGAAACTATTATGAATCTTTAAATTCTACTAGCGTTTTAGTTCATCGAAAAGATAATCGTTCAGCACTTTAATATAGGTACCCTTCATACCCAGTGAACGGGACTCAATAACCCCAGCACTTTCAAATTTTCTTAATGCACTGACGATAACCGAACGGGTAATACCCACCTTATCAGCAATCCGGCTGGCTACCAGCAGGCCTTCACGACCGTTTAATTCATCAATAATGTGTTCTATGGCTTCTCTTTCTGAATAGGACAGGGTGGCCAAGGCAATTTGCACCGCAGCCTTCTTGCGGGCTTCTTCTTCGATCCGCTCTGCCCGCATACGCATTATCTCATTGGCCACTACTATGGCTCCGTACTCAGCTAAAACTAGGTCTTCATCACTGAACTCGAGATTTTCGCGCATCATGATCAGTGTACCTATGCGCCGCGCCCCTCCAAAAACTGGAGTAATAGACCAGATACGCTTAGAACAGTCACAACCTACATTGTTGGGATTAAAAATACAACGACGTCCTTCTTCCAGAACAAAATTGGTTCTGGTTTCTTGCAGGTTCAGAAACTCCTGATTAAAACTCTCGGGAAAGCGTTCAGCATGGCTCATCAGGTGTTCAATCTCCTGACAAGTGGCTCCTTCATGAAATGCATATCCAGCAATTCCTCCGCGGCGCCCCACTATGAACACACTGCATTCCAGGTTATTGGCCAACACCTCGGCCATTTCAAAAAAATCCACGGGATTGCCGCCTATTTTTTGCAAGATTTTATTGATGGATCTTGATTTTTCTAATAATGTTTTTTTCACTTGCATAAACCTCCTACAAGATGTATCTGCTAAGATCTTCGTCCTCTACGATCTTCTTCAGACGCTCAGCTACGTAGGTTTTGTTTATTTCGATTGTTTGATTTGCATATTCAGGAGCATCGAATAGTAGGTCCTCTAATACTTTTTCCATTACGGTGTACAGCCTCCGGGCACCGATATTCTCCGTTTTGGTGTTTACCTCAAAGGCAACGTCCGCAATATAATCAATGGCTTCGTCCGTAAAATGAATGTGTACCTTTTCCGTTTCCAAAAGAGCAACATATTGTTTGACCAGAGAGTTGTGCGGTTCCGTAAATATTCTACGCAAATCGTCACGAGTAAGGCTCTCCAACTCCACGCGAATAGGGAAACGTCCTTGCAGTTCAGGGATTAAATCAGAAGGTTTGCTCACGTGAAAGGCACCTGCAGCAATAAAAAGCATATGATCGGTGTTAACCGGTCCATATTTGGTGACTACTGTAGAGCCTTCGACAATGGGAAGTATATCTCTCTGTACGCCCCCCCGTGACACATCCGGACCATAACCGCTATCTTTGGCGGCAATTTTGTCTATTTCATCAAGAAATATAATGCCATCCTGTTCCGCTCTCTTAATAGCTTCACGATATACTTCATCCATGTCCATCAAGCGCTGTGCCTCTTCGTGAGTAAATATCTTTCTGGCTTCTTCCACCGTGACTCGCCGTTTCTTACGCTTTTTGGGGATTAGGTTGCCAAACATGTCCTGCAAATTTATCCCCATTTCTTCTACTCCGGAGCCTGAGAAAACCTCCATAAAAGAAACATTGCTTTCTTCAACTTCGATCTCGATAATTTCCTGCTCCAACTCCATGCGGGCTAACTTTTGGCGAATAATCTGCCGTTTTTGCTCCGCATCGTGGAAACGCTCATCAAAGTTTTCTTCCTGGTCAATGGGTTCGTTTACTCCCCCCATAAGAAGGAAATCAAAGGGGCTTTTTGGGGAGCGGCCTTTCCTTCTTGGAAGTGGGAGTATGCAGTCCACAATACGTTCCTCAGCTAACCGTTTGGCCTTATCTTCCACCTCCTCGTATTTTTCGCTTTTCACCATACGTATGGAAGTCTCCACGAGATCCCTTACCATAGAATCAACATCTCGTCCTACATAACCAACTTCCGTAAATTTAGTAGCTTCTACTTTAATAAAAGGAGCTTTCACTAAACGGGCTAACCGCCTGGCAATTTCAGTTTTGCCCACTCCTGTAGAACCAATCATAATTATGTTTTTGGGATAGACCTCATCTCTCAAGTCATCTGGTAACATCTTACGGCGATACCGGTTACGCAAGGCAATAGCTACAGCTTTCTTAGCAGCCTGCTGACCAACTATATACTTGTCCAGTTCTTCCACTATTTCCCTGGGAGTCATGTTAAAAGACTGCACAATGGTCTTCCTTTCTTCTAATGATCAATTACTTGTACGGTTATTTCGCTATTGGTATATACACAAATTTCAGAAGCAATCATGAGTGCTTCCTGGACAATTTCTGCAGCACTCATTTGGGTATGACGGGCTAAGGCTCTAGCTGCAGCCATAGCATAAGACCCTCCAGAGCCAATGGCAGCTATGCCATCATCGGGTTCTATTACCTCACCAGTACCAGAGATGATAAACATTTTTTCCCGATCCGCTACCAACAGCAAGGCTTCCAGCTTTCTGAGCACCCGGTCGGTTCTCCATTCCCGGGCCACTTCCACTGCTGCTTTAGTTAAATTACCATTGGCCTGTTTTAATTTTTCTTCAAACTTGGCGAACAAAGTAAAAGCATCGGCAACAGCTCCCGCAAATCCTACCACCACATTACCGTCATACAGTTTCTTGATTTTATTGGCGTGGTGCTTCATAACCGTATTCTGACCCATGGTTACTTGTCCATCTCCAGCTATAGCAGTTTGATTACCTTTACGTACGGCTACGATGGTAGTTGCTTGAAACATATGCATTACCTCCGCGGATGGGTTTCCCGGTAAACTTGCTGAATATTCTCGGTAGTAATATGGGTGTATATCTGGGTGGTAGACAACTTTACATGTCCCAATAGCTCCTGCACAGAACGCAGATCAGCACCAGCGTTCAGTAAGTGGGTAGCAAATGAATGTCTTAAAGTATGAGGACTAACTTTCTGATTAAGGGCAACTTCCTCCACATACTTATTTATAATATTGCGTACACTTCTTTCCGAAAGCCGTGTACCAAATTTATTTAAAAATAAAGCTTCAGTAGGGCTTTTTTGTAAATAGGGACGCCCTTTTTGCAGATAATTGTTCAGACTGGTCATAGCCTGGCTACCCAAGGGAATGATGCGTTCTTTGCTCCCCTTACCAAATACCTTGATCATTTCTTCGTCAAAATAAATATTATTTAGGCTAAGGCCAATCAATTCACTGACTCTTAAACCGGCTGCATACAGAGTCTCTAAGATTGCTTTATCTCTAAGTCCCAAAGGTTTAGAAGTATCTGGAGCTTCCAGTAGCATTTGAATTTCCAACGGGTAGAGAAACTTAGGTAGACGCTTATCCTGTTTGGGGGTAGCAACCGCTGCTATGGGATTATTCTGCAGGATGTTTTCCCGGCATAGGTAGCGAACAAATGAACGCAGGGCAGCAAGTTTCCTGGCCATAGTTGAGCGGCTCATGCCCTGCTCTTGCATTTGCATTAAATATTCACGTACGGACTTATGATTTAGCAACTCAGTGGAAATGTCATCGCGGGAAACAGAATATCTATTCGCTAAAAAAGAAAACAGTTGTGTTAAATCAGTTCGATAACTTACCAATGTTAAGGTTGATGCATTTTTCTCCACTCGAAGGTAATCTAGAAATCCTTCCACATGCTTAACCAGCATATCATCGCCTCTATTTTTAACCTCTAAAGCCCATGCTAGCATATGCTTGTCAAATTTACAACTACAGTCGCAACAATTCTGAATATTCCTGCGCCTGTTGTAAAGCCCGCTCTACATAGTGCTGATAGCGTTTCTGGCGATCTTTAACGCTGGGAACCAGTTCCGGTAACAAGCCAAAACTGGCATTAATAGGTTGAAAGTTTACCCGGTTTGCTGTCGAAATAAATCGCAGCAAGGAACCAATCATGGTATATTCACCTGGTATTGCTGGATCCTTCCCCCGCCATATACGACTAATATTAATTCCGGCGATTATACCGGTGGCAGCCGACTCCATATAGCCCTCCACACCGGTTATCTGCCCGGCAAATAACACTTGTGGGTTGCTTCTGAGTTGCAGGGTCGGATGAAGTAATTGCGGACTGTTAATATAACTGTTGCGATGCATTACTCCATACCGCACAAATTCAGCCTTTTCCAAGCCCGGGATCATACGGAATATTCTATCCTGCTCGCCCCATTTGATACGAGTCTGAAAACCCACTAGCCCATAAATTCTACCCTCCCGGTCCTCCTGGCGCAGCTGAACTACCGCATAAGGCCGGGAATTATCGTTAGGATTATTTAGACCCACCGGACGCATTGGTCCATACCGCAAGGTGTCTATTCCCCGCCGGGCAATTACTTCCACTGGCATACATGCATTAAAAAACAAGCCTTGGTCCACACTGTGTCCCTCGGCCACATCTGCTGCCACCAAAGCTTCATAAAACTCTTCGTATTCTTCCTTGGTCAGAGGGCAGTTGAGATAATCATCACTGCCTTTGCCGTAACGGGAGGCTCGATATATTTTGCTCATATCCAAACTCTCCGCCGTTACGCTGGGAGCAACTGCATCATAAAAATAAAGATTCTCTTCTCCAGTTATTTCCTGTAAATACTGCCACAGTCTTCCCGAAGTAAGTGGTCCGGTAGCTATTACCACCAGCTGGTCTTCAGGGACGGTTACGACTTCCTGGCGGATGACTTCAATACGCTTATGATTTTCAATAATACTGGTAACCCGTTGGGCAAATAGATCCCGATCTACCGCCAAGGCACTACCGGCAGGAACCCGAGCTTGTTCTGCACATTGGAGCAAAAGAGAACCCAGGATTCTCATCTCCGCTTTAAGCAGCCCCTGAGCAGTATTATTCTGTTCTGATTTAAGGGAGTTGCTGCATACCAGTTCAGCCAGGTAAGGGGTTCGATGTACCGGAGTATTATTAGTTGGGCGCATCTCCCAGAGCTTAACCTCAATCCCCTGGTTGGCTATATAATAGGCGGCTTCGCATCCAGCCAAACCGCCTCCAATAACGTGTACCGCCGTCAACTATACTTTCACTTCCTGACGATGCTTGCATTCGCTGTTTTGACAAACAATCTGTACCCCATAAGTACGATCCTTCTTTTCTACCATGGCATCCCCACAGATGGCACATTTCTCACCGGTAGGTTTATTCCAAGAGCGGAAAGTGCAGTCAGGATAATTGCTGCACCCGTAAAACCTACGTCCTTTTTTGGTTTTCAAGGCAATAATGGCTCCACCACAGTGAGGACATGTAACCCCTGTATCTTCATTAATTGATTCAGTGTGCCGGCACTCGGGAAAGCCTGAGCAAGCCAAAAACTTTCCAAAACGCCCGTATTTGATCAGCAAAGGCCGCCCGCATTGGGGACAATCTTTGCCGGCTTCTTCATCTTTAATTTCCACTTTTTCGATACGTTGCTGGGCTTTTTGCAAATCCTCGGCAAAAGGCTGGTAAAATTCTCTGATTACTTGGCGCCATTCCATCTGTCCTTCTTCGATAAGATCCAGTTCTTCTTCCATTTTTGCGGTGAATTCAACCTCTACAATATTGCTGAAATGATCTTTCAGCAAGTCAACTACTATGAAGCCCAGTTCAGTAGGTACAAACTGCTTATTCTGACGTTCCACATAATGACGCTTTAAAATCGTGTCAATTATAGGTGCATAGGTACTGGGCCGGCCAATATTCTTCTCCTCCAGGAGTTTTACCAAGCTGGCTTCCGTAAAACGGGGCGGTGGTTGAGTAAAATGCTGTTCAGCTTGCAGACTCTCCAAAAATAATTTCTCATTGATTTTTAATGGGGGAATATGGTTTTTTGCTTCCTCTTCTTCCTGATCATTATATACTTTCTTGTACCCGGCAAATTTCAAATGGGAGGATGAAGAGCGAAACAGGTATTCACCTGCCTGAATATCCACAGAAATGGTGTCATACACCGCCGGAGTCATCTGACTGCTGACGAAGCGATCCCATATCAGCTTATAGAGCCGGTATTGATCCCGGGTTAAAAAAGGTTTTACCGACTCGGGAGTACGGTACACCGAAGTAGGGCGAATTGCTTCATGAGCATCCTGGGATGATTTACGGCTTTTATATTGGTTTGGTTCCGACGGCGCATACTCCTGGCCATAATGTTCAGTAATAAAGGCGATAGCTTCCTCCTGGGCTACGCTGGACACTCGGGTAGAATCAGTTCTTAAATAGGTTATGAGGCCTACGGTACCCTCTTTCCCTAACTCCAAGCCCTCGTACAGTTCCTGAGCTACCCTCATGGTACGCTGGCTAAAAAAGTTCAAACGTTTCGAACTCTCCTGCTGCAAGGTACTGGTTATAAATGGCGGCAAAGGTTTTTTGCGCTTTTCTTTCTTTTCTACTTCAGTGACTATAAAATCATGCTGGGCTAGTTCATCTATAATACGATTCTTCTCTTCCTCATTAGGAATAGTTATTTTTTCACCGCGGTAGCTGACCAGCTTGGAAATCAGGCCGGCCTTTTCTACGGTGTTCAAAAGTGCTTCAATGGTCCAGTATTCTTCGGGCACAAACTCCCGTATCTCTTGTTCCCGTTCACATATCAGCCTAACAACTACGGATTGAACCCGTCCAGCGCTTAATCCCTTACGTACTTTGCTCCACAGTAGGGGGCTTAGATTATATCCCACCAGTCTATCCAATACCCTTCTGGCTTGCTGGGCGTTAACCCGGTTCAGGTCTATGGGACGAGGTTTCTTGATAGCTTTTTTCACTGCATCTTTGGTGATTTCATTAAACTCAACCCGGCATTTAGCATTATCCGGAATACGTATTGCATTTTGCAGATGCCAGGCAATAGCTTCTCCTTCCCGGTCTGGGTCAGTGGCCAACAGCACCCGTCCGGCCTTCTGGGATTCATCCTTGATTTCCTTAAGTAAATCCCCTTTGCCGCGAATAGTTATATACTGGGGTTCAAAATCGTTATCTACATCTATGCCCAGTTTACTTTTGGGTAAATCTTTGATGTGTCCCACCGATGCTTTTACCCGGTAACCTTTACCCAGGAATTTACTTAAGGTTTTGGCTTTAGCTGCTGACTCAACAATCACCAGCGTCGTCTCTGCCAACCAGATCACCTCTCCATGGATATTGATATTATTGTATGTTGAGTATACCCATAATTCCTTGTCTAACGTATCTTAACATAGTAATTGCCCGGGGTCGACGTCACTATCCCCTTTAGCTCCAGTTTTAGCAGCAAGGAACTTAAGGTTCCATGATCCAGGCTGGTTCTCTGCAGCAATTCATCAAAATGAATTCCATCAACTTCAATCAACTGCAGAATTTCAGCTTCCTCACTGTCTTCCTCAGCAAATAATACTCCTTCCACTATAACTGGCGGTGAAGCAGATTGCCAATCAAAATCAGGGTATTCATCAATAATATCCTGAATATCCATAACAAGTTTGGCTCCCTGCTGAATCAGACGATTGGTTCCTACACTGTTCTTGCTGGTTATGGGCCCAGGCACGGCCATGACATCCCTTCCCTGTTCCAGAGCCATATCGGCCGTAATGAGCGCACCACTGCGTTCCCGGGCTTCTACTACAATTACTCCCCGGCTTAAGCCGGATATAATCCGGTTGCGCATGGGAAAATGCTTGGAATCAGGTGGCGTATCCATGGGAAATTCGCTAATCACCAGTCCCTGCATTCTTATGCGCTCATACAGAGATTGATTTTCCCGGGGATAAACCACATTGAGTCCGCTGCCGAGAACTGCTATAGTGGTCCCAGTATTAAGAGCCCCGGTATGAGCTTCGGCATCAATACCCCGGGCCATGCCACTGACTACAATTACACCATAGGCGGCTAATTCCTCACTGAGTTTTCGGGACGTGTTCCGCCCATAGTGAGTAGCGTTTCTGGAGCCAACTATGGCCAGGCAAAAACCGGTCCATAATTCCAAGTTACCAGCACAGTATATTACAAAAGGCGGATTATGAATAGTCTTCAATAATACTGGATAGTTATCATCCAATATAGAAACCACTTGAAACCCGTGGGCTTCTATCTTCTCCAGGCAATCCCAAGAAGTCCGGGAGCGTCGCCTTTGGATTAAATCAGTCACCGCCTCTGTAGGCAGAATCTTATACAAGGCTGCCTCATTAGCTTTATACATCTCGGCAAAACTGCCCCACTCGTTAAACCCTTTCCACAAGGTGCCGGTCCCTACCCCACTTAAGGCATGGATTTCACATAGGGCTGCTTTCTCAGCTCGATCCATCTGCTATCTCCCCCGCACATTAGTGGACAAATAAACTCTAACGCCATTGATACCATAAATATTTAGGCAAAGCAAGAAAATTACCTTCTATTTCCTGGCCAGTTATTATTTGTAATGATAGTCACAGTTACATAATTTACTTATCTAAATAAAATAGCCGGCGGGAAAAATATGATTGAAAAAGCAAATCGGAAGGAAGTGAAGCATCATGTTTTCAGTTCTAATGGATTTCATGGATTATAAAAATTCTGTAAGTAAAAAATTTATGCGCCAAGATAAGGTGGACCCAGGCACATTCAGCATGCTGGAGCCGGGATGGTGGGTTCTGCATGCTTTAGCCATTTCAGGAGTTTACCTGTTGGGACGTAGAATGCAGCATCGCTAGAATAAATGAAAAAGAGGGAGGAAATATGCGTATTTTTACTTCTGAGCCTATATCATCCCTTCGGAGCCGCCTGCGCAATACCCTGAACCGGGAAGATGTAATGGATGAAAATATTTACGAAGAAGTATGGCTTCCTTTTGGTGATGATAAAGAAACCGATATTCAACGCCTGGTAGAACAGCATAGGATTCGTAAATGAGATATGCAACAGCTCAATGTAGACTGTATTCAGGGGAGACCGGTAAGTTAGGGCAGGGTTAGGGGCAGCTTAACTGGTCCTCCCTGGATATCCCAGACTTGTACTACCAGTGGTTTATTAATATCATCAAGCTTGAGGGTAAGTTGTAGGGGAACCATTTGCCCCCGTTTGGCAGGTATAACTTGTAGCAGGGACATAAAATGCTGGCCCTTTAGCCAACCAATTTCCCAAAAATCAATCCAAGCTAATCCGGGCGGCCTTCCGTCCCGGGGCTGATAAGATTGCAGGGTTATGGTAAATTCATGGCCGAATAAATGAGAATTACACTCGGTTATGATTGACAATTGACCTGGCGGGGAAGTATCTGGTTGGGTGGTACTAATCATAAAGGGACGGCTGTTGTTTTTGATTAGCCTATGGATGCTGGTTTGGATCGCATACATGCTGTTGTCACTCATTATCCATCTTCGTCCCAGGTTTTCACAAGCTTCTGCACTTGTTCCCGAACCGCAATAAAAGTCGCCTACCAGAGAGTTTTCCATCGTAGAGGCCTGTATAATGCGCTGCACCAGTTCCACTGGCTTTTGAGTAGGAAACTTCCAGTTGTTGCCGGCGGTGGGGCTAAGTATCTTGGGAATATCAATCCACCAGTCCTGAAGTAAAGCCCCTCTGCTGTCCAGTTTATAACGGTCACCCTTAACTTTGGTAAGGCCTCTTTGAATCGTGCCAGGTGAATAAGGCCGGTACTGGGGATTAAAAATATAGTCTGCTCCCCGGCTGTACCAGAATATAACATCATGTTTACGGTGGAAATGGCGCCGGGTTCCGCTGCCTCCTCCATAGCACCAAACTATCTCATTGACAAAACGCTGGGGGGAAAATACTTCGTCCAGAATTATTTTCACATAATGGGAGGAATGATAATCCAGATGGACGAACAGGCTGCCCTGTTCTGACAAAAGCTGCTTTATCATAGCAACTGATTCATAAATATGCTGCAAGTATGAGGAAAGATTCCGGTAGCCATTATCACGAAACACCCGCTGCTTGACCTGCTGGGCCCCGCCGGGGGTATCAATTTTTATCTGGGCATAATAGTCACTATCAGTTAAATAAGGAGGATCTATGTATATGCAGTCAAAGCTCTGCTCATAACCATTATCCAGCAACCAAGCCATAACTTGATGATCCGTGCCTAAGCAAAGCTGATTGTCCACATCTACTAAGGAATTTTGCAGGGAATTTTCGCTGACCTGGGGAAAAACCACCTGTCGTATTCGATGGTTATAGGTTTTTTCATCCGGTTGCCTCTTTCCTCTCCAGTAAAGAACTATATCATCCTGATTCATTCTCCTACCCCCGCTTTCGCTACCATTGTAACAAAAAAAGGAGTTGGCTCCCAGCTATTAGCACCTGAAGAATAGACCAGGATAAATGAAAACATTGCTGCATGACTTAAGCAGGGAGTATTAGCCGGGCGAGTGACGTAAGATGAGCCGTTGCCGCACACGACGAACCTGAGGGCTGCGAAGCGGAGCGAGAAACAGGATGTTTCAAGCAGAGTGGACTGAGTGCATGGATGCCGAATTCTTAAGCGATCCGCTTCGCACCGAAGCAAGCCGATGTGTTGCAGGCGAGGAGTCCCGGAGCGAGCCGGCTAATACTCCTGCATCCCAACCAACACTCCTGCAAAACCGTGGTTAGCATAGAACGACATAGAGATTGCCTGTGAATCTCGTTCGAGATCGCCACGTCGCTCCGCTCCCTCGCAACACTAATAGTGAGTTCCAAAGGAACGAACATCGGGAGTGCCGGAACGGCCAACACTAATAGTGAGTTCCAAAGGAACGAACATCGGGAGTGCCGGAACGGCCAACACTAATAGTGAGTTCCAAAGGAACGAACATCGGGAGTGCCTGAACGGCCAACATTAATAGTGAGTTCCAAAGGAACGAACATCGGGAGTGCCGGAACGGCCAACATTAATAGTGAGCGCTAGCGAACATCGATAGTCCCTTAGAGCGCTGACAATTAAGGAATTCTTATTTTGTACAATGACACAGAGAGGGCTATTTTCACAAGTAAATGCTATGTGTAGGGTCATCTAAGGTAGATAACCGGGCTATTTAGCTACCATATTTATTTTCACCAGGTTGTTACAAGTAAAGGCCAATTCACTGGCCGAAAACTGCCCCGTCAAAGGGAGGAGCAGTGCGAAGATAATACCTATCAAAATGATTACCAGCAAGTTTTTGTTCATAGGACCTTGCCTTTAGCCCCTTTCAAATAAACTTTCGCAATTGTTTTAAGGCGGCCTTCTCCAACCGTGAAACCTGGGCTTGCGATATACCTATCTCATCGGCAACTTCCATCTGGGTTTTTCCTTGAAAAAAACGCAGGGATATTATATGTTTTTCCCGATTGTTTAGCTTTTTCATGGCTTCCTTAATAGCGATCTCTTCCAGCCATAAATCATCAGTATTGCGTTCATCGCTGATTTGATCCATAACCAGGATGGGATCTCCTCCATCGTTGTAGATAGGCTCAAACAGTGACACCGGTTCCTGAATGGCATCCAGAGCAAATACTACTTCTTCCCGGGGAATTTGCAGCTCTTCAGCGATTTGGGCAATAGTGGGTTCGGATGCCTGTACTGATACCAGCTTTTCCCGAATCTGCAGAGCCTTATAGGCAATATCCCGCAAGGATCTTGATACCCTTACTGCATTATTATCACGTAAATAACGCCGGATTTCTCCAATAATCATGGGAACTGCATAGGTAGAAAAACGAACATTTTGACTTAAATCAAAGTTGTCAATAGCTTTGATTAAACCTATACACCCTACCTGGAAAAGATCATCCACATATTCGCCTCTATTACTGAACCTTTGAATAACGCTTAAAACCAGCCGCAGGTTACCTTGAATTAACTGCTCGCGAGCAGAATGGTCACCTGCCTGCATTGCCTGGAATAATGCCCTCATTTCTTCGTTCTTTAACACGGGAAGTTTGGAAGTATTTACTCCACAGATTTCAACTTTGTTAATCAAAGTGTACTGCTCCTTCCCTCAGTTTATATTGGTTTGTTGGAAATGCTGTTTATAAGAGTATTCTCGCTAACCCGGGGAATTATTCTGGGTTCTTAACTACAAGGTAATTGAAAAAATCGGTTCCATTCTGTTGTTTGGAACCGATTAAGAAACTATATTAGTTAACTATCAACTTAGTTTACTCAATTTTTCGTATCTCCCGTTGTAAACGTTTTAAGATGCGCTTTTCCAAACGAGATATATACGATTGAGAGATTCCCAGAATATCAGCCACCTCTTTTTGAGTTTTCTCTACTCCGTCTTCCAGGCCAAATCTCAGCTTAATTATGGTTTTTTCCCGCGGATTTAGTTTGTGCATGGCCTGCCAGAGCAGATGCTTTTCCACATCCCCTTCAATTTTCTTGTATATCATGTCGCTTTCCGTTCCTAGGACATCGGACAGCAGCAATTCATTGCCATCCCAGTCCACATTAAGAGGTTCATCCAGAGATACTTCAGCCCGGTTTTTTAAGTTCCGGCGCAGATACATCAATATCTCATTCTCAATACAGCGGGAAGCATAGGTAGCCAATTTAATATTTTTCTTAGGTTCAAAGGTATTGACGGCTTTAATTAATCCGATAGTACCAATGGACACCAGATCCTCAATATTGATACCGGTATTTTCAAATTTCTTGGCTATGTAAACCACCAAACGCAGGTTATGTTCGATCAGCTTAGCCTTAACTGCCATATCGCCCTGATCCAACCGGGAGATCAAATCGTACTCTTCCTGCTCCTTTAGCGGAGGGGGAAGCACTTCAGTTGATCCGATATAGTGTATGAACTTGGGTTTCTGCCGGGCCAGCAGCCAGTGCAGAAAAAACAGCCGTATTTTCCAGATTGACCACCGTTTCATGTTTTACTCCCCCTATCCATTTTCGAGTATCTCCAAGGGTATTAGGAGCTGGTAATGTTCCTCTGGGCTTAGCTTATCCTGGTATATACCGATTACCATATTGCTGTGTTTAATATTGTTCTTGCCCAGACTGACGCGGATTGCATCAGCACGAATACCTACCAACAGTCCATTTTTTTTGCCGATAGAGGTGAAAGGAATCAACCTCAACCGGTTAGCCCAACTGCTTTGACTTAATCTATCCAGCATTTCTTCTTGAGTACAACTGTCTTCCAGGGCGCTTTTAAAATCGGCAGGCAGGCAGTCTCTCAGCAGCTGGTATTCCGCAATAATAACCGGGCGGTTAGTCAAGGGATCTCGTAAACCATTGCCGGTATCAACAAATCCCTGTCCGGAACAGCGGTTACGGTCAAAGGTAAGCTGTACCGGGAACTTTAACAATTGGGGTAGAACACGTTCTGTAAGCCAGTTTTTACCGAATATACCTAACAACAGCGCACAACTGATACCAGCCATTAACCACCAAAATGAATAATCAAGCTGGTAAGACGACTGCACCAGATATGAAGAGCCGATGCTGGCTCCCGCCACCAGGAAATTAATACCGTAAAACAGCAGCATACTTTTGGCTAAATCTTTCCAAGTACGCGGCAGAACAGCCATAATAACTAAAAGAACTGAAAATAGTACTTTAAGCGGGAGTGAATACCCTAAAGACAGTTCCGGCAACAGATAACCCACTGCATATATGCCGCCCAGGCCAGCTGCGATAGCAATGCGCATATAAGAAACGGGAACCCCTGTTAACCGGACCGTTACCCATAGGATTAAGAAGTCCATGATGAAATTAACTAGAAAAGTTATATCTGCGTATACTTTTGACCCCATAATCTTAAGCACCTGGTACCTTTCAAAGCGGTCAATTTTACGCTAATTAATGGTTATGCCTCAAAGCTTGTGATAATGTATTCCACATTATACCAATGGGCAAGACGGTAATTTGTTGCTTTAACAAGACTCGCTCAACTATAATCGGTCAGAAAATAAAAAAAACCGGGAAATGTCTTCCCGGTTCGTTTTAATCAAGTTATTTTCTTCTCAAGAAAGGAGGGATTTCCAGATCGTTTTTATCAAAGAAGGAAACTGGCGGTTCAATAACCCGGCCGCGCGGAGTTTCAGGTACGGCAGGACGGGAAACTGAAAAGCCGGTAGCAATTACGGTGACCCTAACCTCATCATTGAGTGATTCATCAATATTAGCGCCAAATATAATGTTGGCTTCTACATCGGCCGCTTGATGTATGATCTCGGCAGCTTCATTTATTTCAAACAAAGTAAGGTCATTTCCTCCGCTTATATTGAAAAGCACACCCTTAGCCCCATCAATGGAGGTCTCCAAAAGGGGACTGGAAATAGCCATTCGTGCTGCTTCGGCAGCCCGGTTTTCACCTTTGGCACGGCCAATACCCATAAGCGCTGAGCCGGTATTTTGCATAATGGTCTGCACATCGGCAAAGTCACAATTAATTACTCCTGGTACCGCAATCAAATCTGATATTCCCTGCACCCCTTGGCGCAGTATATCATCAGCTATCTTAAATGCATCATTAAAGTTGGTATGTTTGTCTACTACTTGCAGAAGCCTATCATTTGGGATGGTAATCAAACTATCCACCTGTTCCCGCAGTGCTTGAATTCCGCGCTCGGCTTGAGCATTACGCTTACGCCCTTCGAAAGCAAAAGGCTTGGTAACTACACCTACCGTCAGCGCCCCTGTTTCCTTGGCTATACGAGCAATAACCGGAGCACCACCGGTACCGGTTCCCCCTCCCATACCGGCAGTAACAAAAACCATATCGGCTCCCATTAAGGCTCTTTTAATCTCCTCGTTGGATTCCTCGGCAGCTTTCATACCAATTTCTGGGTCAGCACCAGCTCCCAAACCTTTAGTCAATTTTTCTCCCAGCTGAATCTTTACCTCTGCTTTGGACATATACAAAGCCTGAGCATCGGTGTTGACGGCGATAAACTCAACGCCTTTTAAGCCGGCTTCAATCATCCGGTTAATTGCGTTGTTTCCTCCGCCTCCGACTCCAATTACTTTGATATTAGCATACTGCTGCATCTCGACATCGAAATCCAACGGCATTGCAAAACCTCCTCTGCTTTACCGAAATAAGTCTTTCAACCAATAGGTTATTCGATCAATTAAACCAAAAATACGTGAAGTATCCTCGTGCTTAACTGCTCTCTGCCGGGCAGAATACAATATCCCTCCTAAAACCACAGCATTTTGGGGTCGATTAAAATCAGTGGGCAGACCTTTCATATTTTCCGGCAAACCCAACCGTACCGGAACCGAAATGTATTCTTCCATAATATCAGCAAAGCCTACCAATTCAGCCCCTCCGCCGGTTAATACTATACCGCCTGGCATACGGTTCAGGCATTGGAATTGTTTAAGTTCTGCATAAATCAACTCTGTCATTTCAATTACCCGGGCGGAGATTATTTCAGCGATAACCTGCTGAGATACCTCACGGGCGTCTTTGCCCTGGATATTATGTACATTTATCATTAAATCGCTCTTAGCCATATCAGGGCTGGCGACTCCATGTCTTTCTTTAATTCGATTGGCTTCCTCCATGGAGGTCCGCAACACGATGGCTAAATCTTTAGTAATATATTCACCGCCTATGGGCAATACTGAAGTTTGCAGCACACTTCCTTCTTCAAAATGAGTTACTTCTGTAGTTCCCCCTCCGATATCAACTAAAACCACTCCCATTTCCATTTCAGAGGGTGTTAATACAGATTCTGCCCCCAGCAGGGCAGTATACATCAAATTATCCACATGCAAATTTATGCGATTGGCACTTCTCTGTAGATTTTGAATAGCAGCTATAGCCCCCACCACTATAGACACCTCGGCCTCCAGACGGCTTCCCACCATCCCAACCGGATCTTTTACTCCATCGTAGTTATCCACTATATACTGCCGTTCTATAATCTGTATGATCGCCTTGTCCAATGGCAGTGATAGATTACGAGCTGAGTTCAGAACACGCTCCTTGTCCTCCTGGGTAATTTCATAGGTGGGGTTGGCGACGGCGATAACAGCGTGATTATTTACAACAGAAATGCTTACCCCGGAAAAGCCTAGTAAAGCACTGTAGATCTCAATACCAGTAAGACGTTCCAACTCACTTAAGCAATTATCTATGGACTTGGCGGTACTTTCAATATCTATTATGCTCCCTTTACGCAATCCGAAGGAAGGCACTTCGGTTATACCCAATAAGTGAACATCTTGCCCGTGGACTTCGGCCATGGCTGCTTTAATAGAGCTGGTTCCTATATCCATGCTTACCAGGATGTTTCGTTTCTTAATGTAAACGCACCCCTCACTTGAAGTCCTAATAAAAAATACAACATCAGGAATCTAAATCCTCTTTCCCGATAGGGAAATAATTAGTATTTTTTCAAAAGATAGCGACGAATGATCCCCAAGTTCTGAAAAATCCTAACTCCAAAAACCACTACCGCTGCTAAATAAAGCTCGACCCCCAACCGGTCGCCCAGATAAGCTAATCCGGCTGCTAATACCATATTAACTATAAATCCACTTATAAAAATGGTATTGTCAAAACCATCCTCCATGTAGGCACGAATACCGCCGAACACTGAATCCAATGCTGCCAGTATCGCAATGGACATGTATTTGGCATATATTGCCGGCATTAATACCGGTATGGAAAAACCGATTATCAGCCCTACCAGCAAACAAAAAAGGATCAATAACCACATTTCTTTATTCCGCCTTTTCCTTGTAATCAACCGGTGCCCCGTAGTTAAATCTAAAGCTGCCTGTATAAGCAGGTATTTCTACCTTCTCCAATTTTTGTATCTGAACCGGCATTCCCAGCACTTTAAGCTGTTCCAGTCGGCCACCCGGCATAAGCAGGCCGCTCTCCAGTATATCTGGATTACCAATCACTCTTATCTCAAAGGGAGGAGCAATTCTGTCCGCGTTTACTATTATAGTCGGGCCAGCACAGCGAATTTCGGACATGGCGATAATACGCTTGCCATTTACTGATATGGCTTCAGCCCCGGAAGATTTTAATTCGTTTACAATATTTAGCAAATCATAATCGTGGACAATATAGGCGTTGGCGTTTTCTCCCACCTGATAATAAAGGGGACTGTCATCTACTGTCAAAATGATACCGGGTCCTTCCACGGCAGCTAAACCAGCTGCCATGTTAGCGTCAATGATTTCTTGCTGCAGATCGGCCAGAGCTTGGTCGGTTTGGCGGAAATTGGACAATTTAGAGCGTAGTCCCAAAACTTCTTCTGCCAAGGCATCCCGTTCACTGGTTACTGTCTGCAGTTTTTGTGTCAATTCAGCAACTCGGCCATCAGTTTGGGTAGCTTGAATAGCGGAATTAGTTCTGAATTGTACTGCCAGCATAATACCCAGAATTAAACAAACCACAGCTATAGATATTTGCGCTCCTTTACTACGCATAATTATCACCCTTCTAAGTCATGCTCATCCTGAAGTCCTGACTACCGGTTGTCCCTTGTAGCGAATATCTACATAAATTAGAGCTTCCTGCCCTGACTCACTGAGCTCCTGTTCTAACTGAAAAACCTGGCTCATAGCGGACAACTTTTCATCCAGGCGCTCATCTTTTCCAAATCTGATTTCGGTTCCTTCTACTGTATATATAATTAAGTCCTTGCTGCTTACAGTATAATGAAAATCTGATATCTTCCCCCGCTCCTGCTCGGATAAGCCCGCCCACACTTTGCGGATTAAAGCAATCCCCTGGGATTCAACAGCTTGTCCAGTAATAACCCGCTGTGGAATAGGTTCAACTGTAATTACGGGCAATTCCATACTGGGGAACTGCAAGCTTTTATCAATACAAATCCCCTCGTCATCAACTATCAGAAATTCATCATTAGCAGGAACCACCGCCCACACGGTCCTCTCACTGACCTGAATTTCTAAAGTTCTTGGCAGGTGGCGAACCAGATGAGCCTGCTTTACCATGGGATGTAGTTCCACTGCTCGGGATACCAGGTTCTCATCGGCGGCAAACAAATTAATTCCTGTTACGAGGCCGGACATTTCAATTATGTCCTGCTTGGGAACAGTCGAATTGCCTGAAACTGTTATTGTATCAACCTGAAAAAAAGAACTGTGCAGGAAAAAATATACACAGATCATCACCAATAACAGGAAGATGGAAGCACGAAAAAATCTGCGAGGTGTGCTCTTCATACGAAGTAATCCTCCATCCCCAGATATCCGTATGCTTGATTATAACAGAAAATTTTTGTAAACGCATTATTAATGTTTCCAGGGGGCCTTGCCTTTAGGTCCTAGGCCCCCTGGTAATATCTGCACCGATGCTCTGTAATTTGGTATGAATCTTATCATAACCCCTATCTATATGATCCACCCGGAAAATTTGCGTTTCCCCTTCGGCAAATAGTCCGGCTAGAATCAGAGCAGCGCCAGCCCGGAGATCAGTAGCCTCTACAGAAGCTCCCTCCAACCTGTTTTTACCTTTTATAATTGCTACTCTGCCTTCCACCTTGATATCAGCCCCCATGCGGCGCAGCTCCTGGACGTGCATGAAGCGGTTTTCAAAAATGGTCTCCACCAGTACACTGGTCCCGCGGACCGACGCCAGCAAAGCCATGATCTGAGGCTGCATATCTGTAGGAAATCCAGGATAAGGCATAGTCTTGATATCGCAAGGCCGCAAGCGTCCTCCCCCTACCACCTTGACCCCCGAATTGGAGGTCAGAACCTCCACCCCGATTTCCCGTAGCTTGGAAACTATGGGCTGGATGTGTTCTAATACCACATTCTCAATGGTTACTTCCCCCCTGGATATGGCGGCAGCTACCATGAATGTGCCTGCCTCTATGCGGTCAGGTATTACTGCATGTTCCACACTCCCCAGGCGACTAACACCTTCGATGCGTATGGTATCCAGCCCCGCTCCTCTAATCCTGGCTCCCATACGATTTAAGAAATTCTGTAAATCAACTATTTCCGGTTCACGGGCAGCATTACGCAACACAGTGGTACCAGGGAGAAGAGTTGCGGCCATGATCAAGTTTTCCGTAGCTCCTACACTGGGAAAGTCCAATAAGATCTCCTGGCTCCCCAAAGCTGAGGCTGATCCTTCCATATAGCCGTATTCTTCACGGATATTAAACCCCATGCTTTGAAAACCTTTAAGATGTAAATCCATCGGCCGGGTACCGATAGCACACCCGCCTGGATAGGCAACGCGGGCCTGATGGAACCTGGACAAAAGTGCCCCCATCACCAGATTGGATGCCCGCATTTTCCGTGAAATCTCTTCAGGAAGTTCAACACTATTTACTGTGCTCCCGTCAATAATTAGAACATCATTTTCCCGTTTGACTTTGGCCCCTAATACCTCCAAAGCCTGTGACATTACTTTTATATCTTCCAAATCAGGTACACCTGTTAAAACAACTTGGCCAGAGCAGAGCAAACTGGCAGCCATTATCGGGAGCGTTGAGTTTTTGGATCCGCTAATCCTAACCTGGCCTTTGAGTGGTTTAGATCCTCTTACCACTAAACAGTCCAAATAAACACCTCCGCTAGCTTACGCCTGCGGGACAGATTGTTTCAGCCGGTTAATAAACGCTGGCCCAATATTCCATATATCGCCAGCCCCCATGGTAATAATGAGATCACCTGGACGGCAGATTTCAAACAGATAGTCAATAACATTTTCCAGATCAGGAATATATACTGCCGTACACCCAGCCTGCTGAGCAGCCTTAAAAACGATATCGCTGCTAATACCTGGAATAGGAGCTTCTCCGGCCGCATATATATTAGTAATGACAGCTATATCACTGGTAATTAAAGCTTCCCCCAGTTGGGTACCCAATTGCCGGGTACGACTGTAGCGATGGGGCTGGAATACAGTTATCAATCGGCCGGTATGATAACTGCGTGCCGCCCTTAAGGTAGCTTTGATTTCCGTGGGGTGATGAGCGTAATCATCAATAACCAAAATATTGTTATGCTCTCCCATAATCTGAAAACGCCGTTTGGCACCATGAAAACCCACGATTGCTTTGCGCATATTTGCAAACTCCAAACCTAATTCCCGGCCAGTGGCAATAGCCGCTAGTGCATTAAGAGCATTATGTCTTCCTGGAACCGATAAACGAACCCTTCCCAGCTTCTGGCCATGTTCATACACTTCAAAAACTGATCCCAGCCCTTGCGCTTTCCAGTTTTTCAAAAAATAGTCGTTTTCCTCATGTTCACCATAAAATACACAGCGTGTTTGACTGCGGCCAGCAATGGTTCTTAAATTAAGATCGTCCCCATAAAGCACAGCTAACCCCTGGGGCTGAACCCCATCTATATACTGGCGAAATGCATCTCTTAGCCGGTCCAAGGTATGATAGTAGTCAAGGTGATCATCTTCAATATTTGTTACCACTGCTATGTGGGGGTGCAGTTCTAAAAACGAGGCGTCACTTTCATCTGCCTCCACTACAAATAAATCGTCTCTTCCTAATTTGGCATTCAGGTGATAATCCTGCAGTTCTCCACCCACAATAAAAGCAGGATCCAATCCGCAACCGGATAAAACCGTATAAATCATAAAGGTGGTGGTTGTTTTGCCATGGGCACCGGCTACCGCTATGCCTTTGCTGCGGTTGACCAGATTAGCCAGCATCTGTCCCCTCTTCAAAACTGGTATTTTGCGATGGCGAGCAAGAATAACCTCGGGATTATCCATGGGGATAGCCGAGGATATAACCAGCATATCAACTCCTTCCTGAAGGTAGGATGAGGAATGGCCATGATATACAGTGATTCCCATCTGCTCCAGTTGTTCAGTTATCTCATTATGTTGGAGATCGGATCCGGTTACCTTCATACCCTGTTCAGCAAGAACTTTGGCAATTCCGCTCATTCCTGCTCCTGCAATTCCTACCATATGGATCCACTGTCCGTTGTGATCGGACATTACCTCATCTCCTTAAACCTACATTGTATTTCACTTTATCGTATGCATATTTAACAAAAGTGGTTACATTCGTAAATACCAAGCCTGTCCAACTTAACATCTATCAAAGCTTAATTTAACAATTCCTTGATAATATCATCCAGGGCATGGGGCTTGGCTTCCTGCAGCATCTGCTCTCGCATTTTGTTTAGTCGATCCGGCTCACTGCGCAGGGATTCAACTATCTTAACTAGAGTATCCCCGTCCAAGAACTCATCAATAACCATCGTTGCCGCTTTTTTCTCAACTAAAGCCCGAGCATTTTTCTCCTGGTGGTTTTCGGCTGCATATGGATATGGAACCAGTATAGCAGGCAATCCCAGCACAGCCAGTTCCGCCAGGGTACTGGCGCCTGCACGGCAAACAGCCAGATGTGCTGCTGCCATGGCCTGTTCGATATCGTTCATATAAGGCAGGATTCTGATCTGGGCTTTAGGATGACCGGACAAGCGCTCCTTGGCCTGCTGGCTAAAATCCTCATAGTTGTCCAGACCAGTTATCCATATTATCTGCATATTTTTGTCCTGTAACTGATCAATGGCTTCCAACATAGCCCGGTTTATGGAAGCTGCCCCCCGGCTCCCTCCAAAAGCAATTAGGGTAAACCAGTTCTCCTCCAATCCTAGAGAGGTCCGGGCAATTTCGGGAGTAACCTGAAAAAACTTCTGGCGCACTGGTAGCCCGGTTATTTTAATCCGTTTGGCTTCCAGGTATTCCTGGGCTTCAGCAAAGGTCAGCATGGTACAGTCAACTCGTTTGGCCAGGTAACGGTTGGCCAGTCCTGGGTAGGCGTTCTGCTCGTGGATAAAGGTTTTGGGGGCAAAATAAGTTCCCGCCAGAACCACTGGAAATGAAACATATCCCCCCGTCCCCAGGACAAAATCAGGTTTAAAATCTTTGATTATATCCCGGGCCTGAAAAAAGCTGTAGGGAAACTTCACCAGGGATTTTCCCGCTTTTAGCATAGAAGAGCGATCAATACCCGAGACATCAATAGCTACGAAATCAAAGCCGGCTTCAGGGACAATGCGGCTCTCCATCCCTTTTGACCCTACGTAGAGAATTTCCATATCCGGCTTACGCCGGCACAGTTCCTTGGCAATAGCCAGTGCCGGATAAATATGCCCGCCAGTTCCGCCACCCGTAATGATCGCCTTCATGAGTTCCTCCTGTCAGCGATAGGTACTGTATCGCGATATATTTAACAATAGCCCCACTCCGATCATAGAAAATAGCAGAGAAGACCCGCCATAACTGATGAAGGGCAGGGTTATACCAGTTACCGGAAGGGCTCCAGATACCACTCCAATATTAATAGCCGCCTGAAAAACTACCATAACAGTCAAACCGGTTGCCAACAGACTGCTGAAAGTATCTGGAGCATTTAGGGCTATTTTAAACCCTCTCCAGGCAAAGAGCAGGAATAGGCAGATTACCAGAAATGCTCCCAAAAAGCCTAGCTCCTCGCCTAGGATAGCAAAAATGAAATCGGTATGCTGCTCCGGCAAGTAAAAGAATTTTTGCCGGCTTCTGCCCAGTCCCATTCCAAAAAGGCCTCCTGAACCCAAGGCATACAAAGATTGAATAGTTTGAAATCCCTCGTCAGTTGGATATTTCCACGGATTAAGGAAAGCAATGAAACGTTCCAAACGATAGGGAGCAACAGCTATGGCCGCAGCCACCAAGCCAGCACCAGAAACAGCAATCACCCCTAAGTGACTCCACCGGGCACCGGCTGCCAGCATCATAAAAAAAGCAGTTCCGGCAATGGCAAAGGCAGTCCCCAAATCAGGCTGCAGCATAATCAGTCCGCATACCAAGGCTATTAGAATTAGATAAGGTATAATTCCTTTAACAAAGGATCTCATACTATCAAGATTTACTTCCATAACCTTGGCTAAAAACATAACCATAGCTATTTTGGCCAATTCCGAGGGAGAAAAACGCAAGAAACCTACCCCCAGTGAGCGGGTTGCTCCTTTCGCTTCAATTCCTAGGGGGGTCACCACCAGAATCAAACATAACAGAGCCACAATCATCAAGGGAATAGCCATGTCTTTAATACGCAGGTAGTTTAATTTCATAACTACCAGCATACATACTATTCCAATCAAAGCCCATATTAACTGCCTCTTAAAATAGAAATAGGCATCATCATACCAGATATTCGAGGTAACCGCGCTGGAGCTAAACACCATTACTAAGCCAATTCCGACTAGCAACAGAGTCGTTATAAAGAGAATAAAATCAGGAGGTCCCTTTCTCAAACGCAACCTTTGCGCCTCCTCTTAATTATCTAGTAACTGTTCTGACAGAGACCGTGCCAGTTCGCAAAAAAGGTCTCCCCGGTGTTCATAACTGACAAATTGATCCCAACTGGCACAGGCAGGTGACAGTAACACTACTTCTCCAGCTTCGGCTAGTTGGGATGCAAGACTTACCGCTTCAGTAAGGTCGTTTACCTCATGTATATTCTTGAAGGAAGTCTTCATGACGGCATCTTTAATCTCCTGGCGGGCTTCGCCCAGAATAATTAACTGCCGTACCCTTTCTTCGATCACCCGGGCGAACTCCGAAAAGTCAGATCCTTTATTCCTTCCTCCTGCTATTAATATGATAGGCTGATTGAATGACTGCAGGGCTTTAATGGCTGATTCGGGATTGGTCGCTTTGGAATCATTTACGTAGAGAACACCCTGATTATAGACGACTTCTTCCATTCGGTGCCTTACTCCGGTAAAGGTTTTCAAGGCATCACTGATCATAGCCGGTCTGGCACCATAAAGATAACTCATAGCCACAGCACAGAGAACATTTTCCAGGTTATGCTGACCGCGCAACCGGATATCTCCTACTGGACAAATGTGAATATCCTCCCCGTTATGCCGGTAAACAATTATATTCTGGTCTATATAAAATCCTTCCGGCAGTTGGTGCTGAGCGGAAAAATACACTACCGTAGCCAGGCATTTTTCAGCTAATTGACGTAAAAAGCTATCATCAAAATTGAATACAGCATAATCATCAGGCTGCTGCTGCCTAAAGATTCGGGATTTGGCTTCGATGTAGGCTTGCATAGTCTTGTGGCGATCCAAATGATCGGGAGTAATGTTCAACAAGCCGCAAATACTGGGGTGAAACTGGTCAACTGTCTCCAGTTGAAAACTGGAGACTTCTACAACCACTACGCCCTCGGTAAGTTTTTCCAGTAGACTGGTTAGAGGCAGCCCAATATTGCCTCCGTAATAAGCCGCATACCCGTCCTTTTCCAGGATATACCGCAGCAGCGCAGTAGTAGTAGTCTTACCATTTGTGCCGGTAACAGCCAGCAGATCCACCTTCGGGTTCTTGAGCCGGAAGGCTAGTTCCAATTCACCTATAACAGGTACGCCCTGCCGGTGTGCCCAGTCAAACACCGGTAAATTTAAGGGCACACCCGGACTTACTACAATTAAGTCCAGGGAATCATTAATAATACCAGGGTCCAGCTCACTTACTACCGGTATATCTAGCTGTTCCAGTTCCTTAACTGCCGGGCCTAATTCCTCCAAACCTTTTTGATCATAGCCAATGACCTGTACTCCTAGCTTATGTAAACTCTGGGCGGCTGCCAACCCGCTTCTGGCCAAACCAACCACTAAAACCCTTTGGCCTGCGATCATGCCACACACTTCCTTATCCAATGTTC
Source organism: Bacillota bacterium (assembly GCA_029550685.1). Classification (GTDB taxonomy): domain Bacteria; phylum Bacillota; class Syntrophomonadia; order Syntrophomonadales; family Syntrophomonadaceae; genus DTU018. The sequence continues at coordinate 9,068 of JAKPGY010000071.1, read as the reverse complement.
CAATAACCTAACAAGCCTACCATTGTAAACAGTAAAGACATAAGCCAGAAAAACCGTACTACTTTTTTCTCCGGCCAGCCTTTAAGCTCAAAATGATGATGCAGCGGAGCCATAAGCAGTATCCGCCGACCTGTAGTCTGAAATGATATTACCTGTAAAATAACACTTAAACCTTCCAGAACATAAACTCCACCTAACAGCAGCAGGAACAATTCTGAATGAGTAAGAGCGGCTACAGCTGCTACTGCCCCTCCCAGAGCCATAGACCCGGTATCACCCATGAATACCCGGGCGGGGTGACGATTAAAGAAAAGAAAACCCAGGCACCCTCCAGCTAAAGCACCACAAAACACGGTCAGTTGATAGTGAGAGGTCATTAGACATACCAAAGCGAAAGCAATAGCTACAAAAAAAGTTACCCCGGCAGCCAGCCCATCCAAGCCATCTGTCAGATTTACGGTATTGGTAGTAGCTATGAGCACTACAATTAAAAAGGGAATATAGGCCAAACCCAAATCCCATTCCTGACCAGAAAAGGGAATAACTACTGTAGTTCCCCGCTGGAAATAATAAAGGAGCAGCAATGCAAAAGCCAGGCCGATCAGCAATTGCAGGCCCAGCTTTTCCCGTGCTCGTAAGCCCAGGGATCTTTTTAAGACCACCTTGATATAGTCATCCCAATAACCCACAGCACCAAAAGCCAGCATTACTACCACGGCAGCTATAGCTTCTCCGCTGTTGCCGGCCATGATAAAGGTGGCGGCCATAACCGCGGTGGCAATCATGATTCCTCCCATGGTCGGGGTTCCGGCCTTTTTTAAGTGCCGCTGAGGACCATCCTCACGTATATTCTGCCCCACCTTTAACCGGGTCAGAAAAGGTATCAACACTGGTCCCATGAGAAGCGTTATTAGTATTGCAATTACTAATGCCAGCAGAGTGGTCGATACGATTCCCTGCATCTGTATCCTCCTGGATCAATCTTGTTTCAGCCAATCATTAACAAGGGTCTCTAACTGCATACCCCGCGATGCTTTAAATAAAACAGTATCCTGCTTGCTAACCCTGTTTCGTAAGAAGTCAATACTGTCTTCCTTAACGGGGAAATGATAAACTTGCTCAGGCGGTAATCCTTGCTTTTGCGCTTCCCTGGCTATAAGGCGCCCCTTCTCGCCAATGGTAACAAGAAGATCAACAGATACCTGAGCCGCTTTGGCCCCAACGGTTAGATGCCCTTCCGTTTCATAATCCCCCAGTTCATACATGTCGCCTAATACCGCCACAAAACGGCTGGAGCCCGCCAACTCCCGCCCTGTTTCCAGAGCTGCTGCCATGGAAACCGGATTGGCATTATATGTATCATTAATTAAGATACCACCGCCCTTTAAGGGGGAGATATTCAAGCGGTTGCCGGTAGGGCGATAGTCTTGTAATCCCTGTTGTATCTGATCAACATTAAGTCCATACAGGTAAGCAATCGCCGCAGCGGCTATGATATTATAAGCCAGCTTGCTGGACGGAATAGCAAACTCAAAGTAAGCCGGTTCCTTAAGAAGCTGAACAGCCACCCCCAGTTTCCGCCGGCTCAATTTAACCTGCATAATCCTAAAGTCACAATCTACATTATAGCCAAAGGTATAACGAGGACAAGAATAATTTGCGGCTTCCTTTTTCAGCAGGGGATTATCTCCGTTAATGACCGCGAAGTCCTGTATTGAAGCTAATATTTCGCATTTAGCCCGGGCAATGTTTTCCAAGCTACCCAGTGTTTCCAGATGTACTGGTTCAACATTGGTAATTATGGCAGCGGTAGGCTGAGTGATTCTGGCTAACCTTAGGATTTCCCCGGGACCGCGCATAGCCATTTCCACTACCGCGGCTTGATGCTCACTTTCCAACCTCAGCAAAGTCAAGGGAAGACCGATATCATTATTAAAGTTACCTGGAGTGGTTAAAGTGGTCCACCTGGTAGACAAAATTGAACTAAGTAGATCCCGGGTAGTAGTCTTACCTACACTGCCGGTAATAGCGATTAAAGGAAGTTTATAGTTTAGTCTCCAGGCAGCAGCCAAATCCTGTAAGGCTTGCACAGTATCATTAACCAGAACCAGGCCCTGCTTAACTTCATCAGGCAGATAACAATCAACCGTGGAAACTACTGCTGCGTTGGCTCCTTTTTCAAAGGCCTCTGCAACAAAGTTATGTCCATCATAGTTCTCACCGGGTAAGGCAAAAAACACTTCCCCCTTTTTTACCTGGCGCGAGTCGGTGCTAACTCCGGTTATTATCATTTGCTCATAACCGCTAAGCAATTGACCACCAGTAACCCGGGTTAAGTATCCCAAAGTTATCTGCACAATTACATCTTCTCCTTAATCATTTCTGCAGCTACTATACGATCATCAAAATCTAAAACCTGCCCCATAACCAGTTGGTAAGTTTCATGCCCTTTCCCGGCTATTACTACTAAATCACCACTTTTAGCTATGTTAATGGCATGTCTGATAGCTTCACGGCGGTCAGGAACAACTGCGTAACGAGACGTTTCCACCCGGTTTAACCCGGGCAAAATATCATCAATAATAGCCTGGGGGTCTTCAGTGCGCGGGTTATCTGAAGTCACAATGCAAAAATCTGAATAGCGCCCGGCAATTTCACCCATCAACGGCCTTTTAGTCTTATCCCGGTCACCGCCACAGCCAAATACAGTAATCAATCGATTCCCAGCTAGCTGCCGGGCGGTCCGTAAAATGTTCTCCAGCCCGTCAGGGGTATGGGCATAATCCACTACCACAGTATAATCCTGTCCCAGATCAACCTGTTCAAACCGGCCAGCTACTCCTTCAATATTTAAAAATGCCTGTTGAATAACCGGAACTGGTATTTTTTCTGCCAAAGCAAAAGTAATAGCAGCTAAAGCATTATATACGCTAAATCCGCCAATTAATTTCATGGTAATGGTAAATGACTGGTTTTCAAATAGCACTTTGAATTGGGTACCTTTAAGAGTACTTCGTATTTCCACCGCTCGTACATCAGCAGCGGATTTAATTCCATAAGTATAATACGGAACCGGGGATGCTTGAGTGAAATAAGGGGATGATGGGTCATCCTTGTTTACAATACAAAAGTTTTCCGGCTTCTCGTCTACCATTCTGAACAGTTTCAGCTTAGCTTCTCGATAGTTTTCCATAGTTTGGTGGTAATCCAGATGATCCTGAGTAAGATTAGTAAATATGGCTGCATCGAAGTGAATGGTGTCTACACGGTGTAGATCCAAAGCATGGGAAGACACCTCCATAACCGCATAGTCAGCTCCATTATCAACTAACAACCGGAAGAATTCCTGAATATCAACAGATTCTGGGGTGGTATGTCCGTATTGTTTGGTAATATCCCCCAAGCGAGCATACAAGGTTCCTAATATTCCGGCTGATTTATTATATTCACTTAGAATCGCCTGTATAAGATGGGTAGTGGTAGTTTTTCCATTAGTACCTGTTACTCCAACCACCCGTAACTGCTTGGATGGATGGCCATAAAAATTGGCAGCAGCCTTAGCCAATCCTAAACGAGTATCAGCAGTGAGTATCAAAGCAGCCTGGCTGCCTACATCTATTTCCTTTTCCGCCAGTACAGCCGCGGCCCCCGATTGAACAGCCTGATGAGCATACTGGTGCCCATCGGTATTTTGTCCAACTACACATACAAAAAGGTTCCCAGGACCAACTTGGCGTGAATCATAGCAAATACCAGTAATCTCAGTTTCCAGACTTCCCTGGATAATAATATAATCAATGCCTGAGCATACCTGATCTAACCGCATGGATGATCATCCTTTCATAAATCGGTTATTCCCCCACTGGCTGGAATTTAACTTTAATATTTGATCCACTGGTAACTACTTTACCTGCCGCCGGCGACTGTTCGTAAGCCAGGCCAAACCCTTCCGGTATCAGGTGAAGTCCTAGATCTGCTAAGATTTTTGCCACTTCTTTCATAGATTTACCCTGCAGATCCGGTACCGTCACCTCGGTATTCTCTCCTGCCTGGTCAAAAGGAGATAAGTATATGATAACCTCAGAATTTTGAGGCAATCTGGTATTTGGTTTAGGGGTTTGCTGCCATACAATATTGCCTTCTCCGGTTACTTTTACAGCCAAACCCCGAGCTTTTATGGTGGTGAGAGCTTCTGCTAAAGGCAGGTTAACCACATCCGGTACTAAAACCTTTTCTATGGCAGGTTGGTTTTCTGCCGTGAGGTCATGCTCATCTCGTTTGGGAACGTCCAGGTAGCGCAGGGAGTCCTCCATGATAGCCTTGAATACAGGAGCCGCCACCCACCCTCCATAGTAGGGATAACCCTGGGGAGCATCAACTACAACCATACATACCAGGCGAGGATCATCCGCTGGTGCAAAACCAATAAACGAAGCTACATACTCATTGGACAAATATCCTCCAGTAGGAGATATCTTTTGTGCGGTCCCGGTTTTTCCAGCTGCACGATACCCTGGCATAAATGCATTCTTGCCAGTTCCGTTGGTTACCTCACCTTCCAATATCTCGCATAATTCCCGAGCAGTTTCTGAAGAAATAACCTGTCTGACAGTCTTAGGCTCAACCTGTTTAATTACCTGGCCGTCCTTATCTATGACTTGCCGCACCAGGTGTGGTTGCATGAGTTTGCCATCATTGGCAACAGCTGCTACGGCAGTAGTCATCTGAATGGCAGTTACGGCATTAGCCTGCCCGAAGGCCATAGTAGCCAGGTCTATCTGCATAGCTCTAGATTGAGGCACTATAATACCTTCAGCTTCACCAGGCAGATCTATGCCAGTAGTCTTCCCAAAACCAAAGGCATGTAAATATTTATAATACCTTTCCAGGCCCAAGTCTAAACCTACTTGCACAAAGCCAACGTTACATGAATTCTCCACAATTTCCGCGAAAGTCTGACTGCCATGGGAGGTGCCAGCCGAACAGCGAATGGTTTCCTTACCCACCTTTATATATCCGGGACAATAAAACTGACTTGTTGATCCAACAATCTTCTCTTCCAATGCCATAGCAGCGGTGCATATTTTCATGGTAGACCCGGGTTCAAAAGCATCATTGATGGCATAATTTCTGCGATTTTGAGCAGGATAATCATTGTAATTATTGGGATCAAAGGTAGGACGTGAAGCCATAGCCAGTATTTCCCCCGTAGCAGGGTCCATAACTATGGCCGCGGCGGATTTGGCCTGGCGTTCTTTGAATACCTTGTCGAGCTCACGTTCAGTTATATATTGAATGGTTTCATCGATAGTAAGTACTAAGTTAGCGCCGTCCACAGGAGGAATATACTTGTGAATGGCTTCAGGTATAGGACGGTTAGCAGCATCATGCTCCACCACGATTCTTCCTTCGGTACCTCCCACCAAGTCGTCGTAATAGAAATCGATACCTTCTAAGCCATTATGGTCAACACCGGATATACCTAAGATGTGGCTAGCCAGTGTATTTTTGGGATAATACCGGCGACTCTCCTCGGTAAGACCAATACCGGGAAGGTCGGCTTCCCTTATCTCCTGGGCTTGTTCTGGTTTTATCTGCCGTTTTACCCACTCAAAGGAACTGGTACGAGTGATTCGTCGATATAAATTATCTTCATCCATTTCCAAAATGGCAGCCAACTTGGCGGCTACTTCCTTTTCCTCTTTGGAAGCCAGCACTTCTGCAGGTATGGCATATACCGAATCAGCACTGATCGAAATAGCTAATTCTTCACCATTACGGTCATATATTATTCCCCTTTTAGCTTTCACAGGGATATCACGCATACGGTTTTGCAGGGCCTTTTCTGATAATTCCGCTCCCCTTACAAATTGAACCCAAAAGATACGGCACCCCAGCAAAAGAAATATCATAGTAAATAAGAAAAAAAGCGTGGCAATACGCTTTCGAACCTGCAGATTGGTTGTTTGCATAGAGGTTCACCTCGCTGCATTATGGATTACGGTGGGCAAGCATAAGTAGGTTATTATATAGCTTATTTAAGGGATTCTTTTCTGCCTGAGTGGGGGTTTCGGTATTTTCATCTATAGTCACCTGTTCAATATCCGGTAATACTGCGACAGCTATACCTTGCGATGCTTTTTCCATGCCCAATTGCATAGCAGCAGCTTCAACATAATCCAGGGAGCACTTTTGAGCTACGGTATATTCAATACGCCGGTTAACCGTTTCTAATTCCTGTATTTCCTTTTCCAAGGCAACAATCTGATATCCCAGAACAGCACCTTTAATACACAGATAAACCAGAATCAGGGCATAGACGAACAAGGCAACCGCAGCTTTAAAAACCACTTTTCCTTTAGGATTAGTTTTTCGATAAGTACGACGCACTTTTTTAACTTGCGGTACCGGCCGGTAAAAAGACTGAGGATCCCAATTATTTGCATAATCTAAGCCTGCCTGTATCATCCTATTCGTCCTCCCTGACTACTAGAACTAGATTCTGCTGGCTGCCCGGAGTTTCGCGCTGCGTGATCTCGGGTTGCGCTGGCATTCTTCCGGAGTAGGCTGAACTGGTTTACGAGTTAATATTTCTAATCTAGCCTGGTGATTGCATGTACATACCGGTAATCCCGGCGGACAGATACATGTCCGAGCCTCCCACTGCATAAAGTGTTTTACGAGACGGTCCTCCAGTGAATGAAAAGTAATTACACATAACCGACCTCCCGGATTAAGAAGCTCTACCGCTTGGGGCAACACAGTTTCGATAGCACCTAATTCATCATTAACCTCCATCCGCAGAGCTTGAAAAGTCTTACGGGCCGGATGCTTCTCTCGTCTATAACTGGCTGGAACCGAAGCCTTGATTAATTCGGCCAGCTCTAAAGTAGTATCAATGGTTTTGCCCTGTCTCTTCTTTATTATATTACTGACAATAGAGCGGGCATATTTTTCTTCCCCATACTGGATTAAAATCCTGACCAGATCTGATTCATCATATGTATTTACTACATCCCAGGCGGATAACTGATCCTGCCTGTTCATCCTCATATCTAATCTGGCATCATCATGAAAGCTGAACCCTCGCTCTTCCAGGTCAAGTTGAAAAGATGATACCCCCAGATCCAGCATTATTCCATCCACTTTAGTCAAGTTATGCTCTGCCAGGACCCGGCTTAAATGGCGGAAATCCTCATGTACAAATATCACTCGGGGGTCATGTTGAAACCTTCTTTTGGTTTCTTCCAGAGTATGCAGATCCTTATCCAAAGCCAGAATCCGAGCTTTTTTGTTTAACTTCTGCAGTAATTCGTGCAGATGTCCGCCTCCGCCTACGGTACCGTCCACATAGATACCGTCAGGCTTATTAAGTAAATAGAAAATAGTTTCATAAAGCAATACAGGCTGGTGCAAATTATCTCTCCTAAATGCCGAGATCTACAAGATTTTCAGCCAGTTGCTCGTAACGCCCGGCTTTATCCTGGTTGTATTCTTCCCATTTATCACTAGCCCAAATCTCGGCTCGAGACCCCACCCCTATAATGACAACATCTTTGTCGATTCCTGCATATTCCCTTAAATTCGCCGGTAATACCGTTCTTCCCTGCTTATCCACTTCTAATTCTGAGGCACCGGAGAAAAAAAATCGTACGAAAGAACGGGCATCAGCACGAGTCATGGGCAGCGAACGGAGTTTTTCTTCTATGTTGTGCCACTCATTTAATGGGAACAGAAAAATACAGTTCTCCAAACCCTTGGTAGCCACAAAACGATCACTGAGCTGATCCCTAAACTTAGCAGGCACAGTTATGCGACCCTTATTGTCCAGTGAATGTTGATATTCACCCAAGAACATTATCGCTTAACCCCCTGCTTTAAGAGTGACTTCAGGGATAGTCTACCACTTTTCCCCACTTTAATCCACTCTATTCTATTTAGAGATCTCCTGTACCTGCTTTGTGAAATTAATTACATAGTTGTTTTTTCGTCACCACATGCAAGAAAAAAGCTGAATTTGCCCATTTATAGCGCAATTCAGCCTCCTTATTGAAAATATTTTTGTACAAAATATTGTACTTTTGTCCTAGTTATCTAATGACCTATGTCATTCTGTGAGATTTAGCTTTTTGTCATTCAATGATCCAAATAGGGTTGGAGAATATCCAGGGTTGCCAACTCCATCCTCGGCGGTGCTCAGCTTCGACCCGGTAAACACCACTGCGATTTACGGAAAACCGGTGTTTATCTCCCTGGCTTGTCGCCCAAGGTCTTCCATTGCGCAGCATCGACACCCGGGCCGGATAAGGAGTTTTGACATATAAATCTATGCCCCGGTGCCAGGGTATGGTACTCCCCATCCCCCACCTGCCCTGAGGACTTTGGGCCTCAAAGCGAAATCCCCGGCTATTGAGATAATAATCACAACTTACCCAGCTGTTTCCTTTGGCCAAAGCCTGGTAGATAAGTTTACGGTCGTGATCCAAGCTATTCTGCCTCGGCTGCTCGGTCAAAATATGCATATTAATTGAACGAAATCCCTGTTCATAGGAACCAATTTCTATGCCGATCAGCGGTAGTTTAATTCTAATTCCGTGAGCGTCAGAACCTCCATAGGCAAAAACCCGCTCACCCTGCACTTGATAACGATCAAGAATTTTTAGCGTCTCCCGGTAGGGGCCTTTGTGTAGCGCTAACGATGGTTTAAACACCAGCAGCAATCCTTTCAAAATGCCAGTCAATTCATCACGCCAACGGGATAAATGATTCCAAATTTCTATGCCTTGGAAATTCCGCACCGACCAGTCGGTCCACAAAAAGGTCAACCCATTATGATAAAATTTTGATCCTCTTTCAATAGGATGGGCAATAATCCCGATACCTTTCTGCTGGTTTACATCGTCAATTACCTTCTGGGGGTGACTCTCATTATCAGGGACTACCGCCCCAACATCCAGAGCCAGATAATGATGGCTATGTTCATTTACCTCCATGCCGATTAAAACCAAAGTTTTATCATAGTATCCTTCCAAACCCTGGTCCAGTCCATCCAAGGTCTGGTGATCGGT
>JAKPGY010000068.1 GCA_029550685.1 Bacillota bacterium | reverse complement strand
TGTCGTCAGCACCGGTAAAAGAACCTACAAATAAAACATCTCCCTGATTGCGGTTGGCAAAGTTTTGGTCTGGATAAGCTGAAGCAATATAGACATTCTTAATTGGCAGAAAAAAGGAAACAGGCATTACCTTCACTCCCTATAAAGGATTTATTACTATAGGGTATTTACTTCATTTGGTAATGGTTCCTGATATATCCTTGTGCTGTAATTGGGATTACATCTTAATCCGGTTAGATTGAAACCTAAGCTAATTCAGCTGCAACCTCCTAGATAAACTTAAGGTAACATGTTCCGTTTTTGCTACGCGCAACATGTTACCTGTCTAAAGAAAACTGGGCTCGGTATACTCATTTCATATAAGCAGTTATAATGAAACTGGGTTAAATAAATTTTAATCCTATTTTAATGTAGCACTAATTTCCCTTTAAGGTTTGGCCGTTAGTATTTACACATAGTCAATTGTTATCGAGACTCACTAAACAACTATTGATAATACTGACGAATACAAGGAGGAATTAGTATGACAACCTTAGAGAATGTGGAAAAAATCTGTTCCATGGCCAATATCACCTACGAAGAAGCCAAGGCTGTTCTAGATGCGACCAATGGAGACATACTGGAGGCTGTTATTAGTCTGGAGAAACAGGGTAAGATACAAGCTCCCAGCGGAGGCGGTTATTTCAACAGCAAAAAGACTACCGACTCAAAAGACGCCCCTCCACATTCTAATGCTAACGAAAATCATTATAATCACAAATCTGAAAACTCTTTCGGGGCCTCCGTTAAAAAGGCTGGGCAGTTTTTGCTGAAAGTTATTCACAAAGGCAACATCAATTCTTTTGAAATCTTTAAGGGTGAGGAAGTCAAAGCATCTTTTCCGGTAACTGTACTGGCACTGCTGATCATATTTGCTTTTTGGATAACAATTCCGCTGCTCATTATCGGATTGTTCTTTAATTTACGTTATCGTTTCGTGGGACCTGATTTCACCAGCGATACCATAAATAATGCTATGAATAGCGCGGCAGATGCTGCGGAAAACCTGAAAAAGTCAATCAATGATATATAAATATAGTTAATGGGCAGGTTGCTATGAGCTTGAAAATACTGATTATTGAAGATGAAGAGAAAATCGCCCGCTTTATTGAACTGGAACTTGGCTATGAAGGTTATTTAACCACCAAAGCTTTCGATGGCAGAACCGGTCTCGAACTCGCTGAAACAGGCGAGTTCGACCTTATTCTGTTGGATGTCATGCTGCCAAAGATGAGTGGTATGGAAGTATTGCGCAGGATCCGTCGTGTTTCCTCCGTTCCAGTTATTTTACTGACAGCCCGAGACAGTGTGATAGATAAGGTTTCCGGCTTGGACAGCGGGGCTAATGATTACATCACCAAGCCTTTTGCAATTGAAGAACTCCTGGCTCGTATCCGCAATGCTTTAAGGCTAGTTAATAGATCAGAACAATCCGAGATACTGTCTGCAGGCGGGCTGCAGCTGGATACCAGCCGCCACACCGTGAATTATATGGATACAGCCATTGACCTTACTAAACGCGAATTCGACCTGCTTTACTTTCTCCTTAAAAACAAAGACCTGGTAGTATCACGGGAAACCCTGCTGGAGAATGTTTGGGGTTATGATTATGCCGGTGATACCAATGTAGTTGATGTCTATATACGCTTTTTGCGGGGAAAGATTGATGAGGTATTTGGCATAAAACTGATTCATACTGTAAGAGGAGTAGGATACGTGATCAAAGATGAATAACAACCATGCGGCTGACAACACTCGTATCCGGTTCAGTGACAAGATCAGGTTCTCAATAGTATGGAAACTCAATTTCAGATTGTTTCTCCGTATGCTGGGCATTTTTCTTACCCTTGATTTAATGCTGATGATGCTCTTGCTTTCGGGATTAATTATACGGGCAGAACAAACTGCAGCTATATCAGCTGAAATACTTAGCCAGACCAGCCCGACTTCTGTCGAAGCTGAAACCTGGTTGGCATTAACTGAATACAGTCTTACACCACATGCCGATTTAGAAGGGCAATTCCAACTACCCAAAGCCCTGCAAAAGCGCTTTCCTCCCCAAACTGCTGAAAATCCCAGGAGTTTTCACCTGGCCCATTCCCGGGATATCAGCACCCAGGAACTGTTTAAGAACATTTCCTATAATATAACAGTTACAGCTGATAATAATCTGTTTGTGCTTTCTTACCATCCCCAAAGAACCCTGCAGATTTATCTAGCAATATTTGCCGTGCTGCTGGTTATTGAACTATTGATGCTGCTAAAAAACATTTCCTCCGGTGCCCGATTGATACGCCATACCTTAAGGCCGATTCAGGAATTAACAGAAGCAGCCCAAAACCTTAGTACGGATGCTGCCTTTTCACCGGAACAACTTAAAGCTCTGGCCGGCAAACTCGATAATATTAATGCCGCCAAGCTGGATACCCGTATTTCAGTGGGTGAAACGCAAAGTGAATTGCAGAGTCTGGCTGCAGCAATTAACGCCATGTTGGATCGTATCAATGAATCCTACCGTTCCCAGGTTCGGTTCGTTTCCGATGCCTCCCATGAACTCAGGACACCGATTTCTGTTATTCAGGGATATGCCAATCTGCTGGATCGCTGGGGTAAAAAGGACGAGAAAGCCCTGCAGGAATCTATTGATGCCATAAAGAGTGAGGCCGCTAATATGAAAGAAATGGTAGAACAGCTTTTATTCCTGGCTCGTGGCGATAACAATACTATGACTCTTAACATTGAACGCTTTGATCTGGCTTCCCTGGCTGAAGAAGTACTGCGGGAAACCCAGATGATTGACAGCGGACATGAATATATTGCAAATTTGAACTCGGTTCTAATTGATGCCGATAAGAGCCTGATCAAACAATCAATGCGGATACTGGTTGATAATGCTGTAAAATTCACTCCTCCCGGCCAAAGGATAACCATTTCCGTTTCCTCGACCCAAGAATATGCTTGCCTGACTGTACAGGATGAAGGTATAGGAATTGCTCCTGAATCGGTGCCCCGGGTATTGGATCGATTCTACCGGGCTGACGAATCCCGGGCCAGGGCCACCGGCGGAACCGGTCTGGGGTTATCTATCGCCAAATGGATTACTGAACGGCATGATGGTCATATTGAGATTTTGAGTCGGGAAAATATTGGTACCAGAATTTCTCTTCTGCTGCCCACCTCACCGGGAAAAAAGTAGCGGTTGGAGATACCGTGTTCATTTCAGAGGTGCAAATTTAATTGAAACCAAAAGCAGTGTTGTTTTGGCAACCAAAATGACACTGCTTTTTTATCTTTTTTCTAATGGGGTTTATGGACAATCTGATTCTCTCCGCCGCCGAGGAAGTCTATTCCAAGGCGGCGATATAATTCATCATGCAGGGAAACCCATTATGGCAAGATATTGTTAATTATCTTAACAGGATTTAATTTTCCTCTTCCGGCTGTATATCCGGCTTAGTCAGACCAGGGGCGTCAGGATAGTAACTATCTCGTATCGTGATTAATTTGTAGATAACGGTTGCAGCTTCCGCCCGGGTAGCATTGCCCTGGGGCTTATAATCACCTTCAGGATAGCCGCCCATAACACCTGAGGCTACGATCCTGTTCACAGCGCCGGCAGCCCAAGGACTGATCCGTTCGCTGTCCGTAAAGGATACTGCCGGGTGAATTTCCGGAAGTACTGCACCGGTGTTGGCAATGAAATTATTCAGCATTACTGCCATTTGCTCTCTGGTGATTTTTTCATTGGGAGCAAAAGTATTCTCGTCCATGCCTTTTACAATTCCGGTTTCAAAACCCCAGTTAACATAGTTATAATACCACTCATCTGCGGGAACATCCGTAAAACCAGCCGGAGTAGCCTGGGAAACGTCTAAGTCAGGGATGCTTTTGGCCAGCATTGTCAGGAACTGGGCTCGGGTTAGAGAGTCATCCGGCCAATAGTAATTATCGCCCATTCCGCTTACAATTCCCTTGGCTGCCAGCTTGCCGATAAACTCTCGAGCCCAATGGGTTATCGTATCCGCAAAATCAATACTGGCAGCACCCACCTGAACTGGTATAGTCTGTATCACGCCGTTGTATTCCACATATATATGGCCGGTTATCCCATTTTGGGTTGTCGCTTGAAAGACTCCGTCGGCATCGATAGTACCGATGGCTGGATCGCAGGTCCAAGTAAATAAACTGTCCTTGCTGGCAATGGGAGCATATCCGTATTTCGGCGTTACATTTATGTCAATGGTATCCCCCGGATCTATGACTATATCCTGCACATTGGTCGTAAAGGTTATATTGTTTTGAATATTTACCTGGGCAGTGGTGTAAAGCTCACCGCAAAACACTTCAATAACAGTCGTCCCTATGGAGTTACCAGCAGTAAAAAGACCGTTTTCATTTATGGAATGGTCCGAGTCAGGGTCAACATCATATTTTACTCTCTTGGGCAGTGCTACCGGCTCATATTTTTCGTTGGTTGCATAGGTTGTTAGTTTAATGTCTGCTCCCGGCATGGCCAGGGGCTGGCTGGGATACGTATGTAAATGCTCTGCCCCGCTTCCCCCGCGCTGGTCATATACCAGCAGGAGAGCGTTAGTGACTTTTCTCTGTTTGTTCCCGGAAGGAGAATTCTTGACCACTGCCCGGGAGTCGATTCCCCCTTCCCGTACGGCTATCGTAGAGGATCCGCCTCCATCCAGGTTGACAACGGTACTGCAGCCCAGAGCCACCAAATGTTTGGCTGTATCCGTCAGACCCATGCCTTCCGAAAAACCAGGCTGTCTTCCGTCAAGAACATACAGCAGGAGGGTACCGTCAGGTTTAATACCTATTACAGTTCTGGGATTCAAGTTTGTTCCTTCGGTAATAAACTGACCGTTATCATAAAGTACATAGTATACACCTATCGCTTCCTGGCTTCGAGCCAGGTCCCCACCGCTCCAATCAAGTACTGAGATCTCTACCATACTTCCGGGAATTAACTGGGCCAGTGCAGCTGCATAGGCTGAATCCGCCGCTGCGGATAGTACCAGCTGACTGTCACCGATGGGAGTATTGTAAGTACCATTTCTGACTTCAATTACAGTTGCTGTGATGGTACCTCCCACTGTCGGTTCCGCATTTTCTGGGGAACCCGCTTCTAATACTACTTCCACCGAATTTTCCGTGGTTTGTGTAGAGGAGGCATATTGGCGGTTATACAGGTGCAAAGATTTCCCACTGCCATGGGGAACATTAAAATAGCCAATACTGGTTGCATATGGAGTAGGTTCGTAAACCGTCTGCTGCTCAATAACAGGTACTACAGCTTGTCCTGATTCTGTCCATTGGATCTCATCTGGCAGCTGAATATCACCTTCAATTGGCACCTCATCTGTGTTTGGGAGCATATCTTCCGACTGGATCAGATCTTCTGACCGGATTGGATCTTCTAGTTGTGCCTGCACTTCTGGGTGAGCCCCATCTGCAACAGGATTCGTAACCACGGTGGGGGCATTTATCATCCCCTTTAGGGTAAAGCCCAGAGTTGCCTTTACCAAAGAAGCAGCACCACTTTCATCGAAAGAAATTGCATACTCCGGAGCATATCCAGAGGTTTTTATCTTACCGTTATGAATAGTCAGCCCCTTAGGCGTTCCGGTAGATGTGTCATAGATATCTCCATTGATTCCTGCTACAACCTTATAACCCTGGTTTTCCAAAGAACTTATCATGGTATCCAATGTATAAGTCCCAGTCACTTCACCTTCGAATACATAAGGCTGTAGATCTGTGCCCAGGGTATCCACGTTGATAAAATATGCCCTTTCAATACCATTTACATTATGGCCTGCCAGTTGTTCATGATAAATAGCGTTGTCATAAATTTCCGATTGGGTTTCATAATAAACATATCCTATACCTGGCTGGTATGTGAATCCGGTCAAAAATGTTCCCGCTAACATGATAACTGCCAAGATAACTGCTGTGAATTCTCTACGGTTCATAATATCTATAACCTCCATAAGTTTCCTGCTGTTTTGGGTTGAATTTGTTTTCCATTCTATTACCTTCATTTCATGTTTTTCAAGCTGTGCTTTCTCTTGTCCTTGGACACAAGCGGTTCTGGGGTAAATCGGCTGAACTTAAATGGCATCTTTCCCACTTATTCTCAAAGATGCACTCAAAACAACTGCGAAAACGGCCAGGTCGGATACTGAAGTGGGGACAAACATTTTTGCAGCTATCTACTATCTTAGACGAAAAATAAAAAGCTCACCTCCGATTAGCAGACGGAAGAGAGCAAACGAACAAATTCATTGATACACCCCTATCTCACAATAAAGGTTTATTTTTTATAGTTCCTGTCTTCCCCTGTTTTTATTGTTTCCAGAGTATTCTTAAGACTATCTGGAACTTCTAATCCGCACCTTACAGCATTTTCCAAAATGGATAATCCCTCTATGCCAAGATAAAAACCAATTACCATTAACCTTATTACGGTTAGCCCGAGAACTAAATCAATTTGATAGGCCACAACTACAAGAATAAGAATAAATATTTTTTTTACAATTCCCCTGAAGCCTACCTGACTATTCAACCTTTTTTCAACACCTGCGGCCAATAGCCCTGATACATAATCACATACAATAAAAAGTATTAAAGCTTTTAACCACAAATCCCATCCTCCCAGCAGACCAATAATTTCAGTTATTACTGCTGTAAGCCCTCCCAATACGACGTTTTCCCACCGGTGTATACCCAGTATCCATCTTATATTCGATATGATCATGGTATAACATCATTCCTTTATCCATGAAAATCTTTTTTAGACTTACTTATTGCTCCGCCTGTAATTTTGGTTTATTCCCGCAATTTACAAGTGTATTCATCCTTCAATAACCTGCAGAGGTAATTTCAGGTAATTTATGATATGGGAATTTAGCAAGGGTGGTGCTACATTGCTTTTGACAAAACCGACGACAATTTCCTCCTCCTATGCTTCAGTCTCTATCCGGCAGTTGTCTATTGGCACTGTAGCAGCTGATCTATAAGGTATTATCATGACCGTGAGCCTGCATGACCATTGCACGTGCCATGAAAGAATAAATGGGGGTTCGTCCTTGATCCGCAAGATGTTTGAAGAAGGTAAACGTCTCAAGAAGATTTATGTAGAGGATAAAGTCTTTGATTTTATTTTCTTGTCTTATTTTGATACATATGAGGCAACAGGGTTAATTTAGGAAGGTTCTTTTAATAAATAAACATGCAGCTGCTTGTTTTGAAAAGAGAGGGGCCCCACCATAACCAATATAAGAGAAAAGCTTGCCCAATCACTATCTGACGAATCTGTTGAAATCCTTCCCCATCTCCCTTATTTACATGCAGGACTTGCGGGAACTGGGTGCAATACCCGCGGATATAATCCACCTAATTGAACAGCACATTGAAGTGACATACAATACCAGGATACTTGATCTAGATTGTGGGAAAGGTGCGGATAGCATTAAATTGGCCCGAGCCTTTGGATGTAAAGTAAAAGGGAGCAATCTTATACAGGAATTCATTGAATATGCTGTTGAAAAAGCATTAGCATACGGCCTACAAGACAGGTGTGAATTCACAGTTGGAGATATTAACCAATCTGTGCTCAAAGAGAACGGCTATGATATTGTGATTCTGGCTGGATACATTGCCAGCCAGCAAACCGAGTGTGATGAACGGGAAGGAGGTAATATCATGTCTGTTACCTGGCTTCAGCAGAAGGTTTATTGAATTAATTATAAAAGTTTGCTAGTCATTGAGTCTATTTAACCATTCAACAATTAGAGACCCTATCGGTAATAGAAAAGTATCTTAACCGCCGCCTGACTGTGGCCGGCTAATACAATTCGAGTAGCACCTTTATCACCAAGAAATTTAATCATGGCACTTATATCATGAATGCAATCCTCAAAACAATCATATAATCCGCCAATTACCCGAGGGTTAATCGGATCAGGTGCTGTAGCCAGGTCGTGTCCCCGGTGATTAATGCTTAAGCAGGCGAAACCCTTTTCAGCCAGCATAGCCGGAAGAAATGCCCCCAAGCCTGAGTAGAAATTCACAGCCGCTCCTGGCAGTAGTATTACAGCCGGTTTATCTAGCTGGCCTTCGTACCAAGCTCCATGCAAAACAACCCCATCCTGAGTTCTCACCGTAACCAAATCACACTTCATGTTATCCCCCACCCTTTATTTTATTTCACTACTCGTAATAATTTTTTATTCTGGTTTCCAGCCAGCATCTTCCGAAGCAATATCGAGAATATCTCGAATTCCTCCGGAGTTAAGTTAGATTTCCACCCGGCAATCAGCGCTCCTATATGCTGGAAATACTTCGCCACCAGTTCTTCCCCTTTGGTTTGGAGCTGCAAAATGATAGCCCTGCGGTCTTCTTCCGATTTGGTCCGGAGAATCAAACCTTTCTTTTCCAAGCGTTCGGCAATTCCGGTAGCAGTACTCATCGGAACAGACAATCCTTTGGCCAACGTCCCCATATTGCAAGTCTTAGCTTGTTTGAGCAGGAGAATAGCAAATAGTTCAAGTCGAGATACCTCAATTTCAGGCTCAGGTGGATTAGCTAAATGTTTAATTTGTTCCAGAAAAAAAGGAAAATTCTCCTCCAGGGTCTCCATAAAACCAGGGCCCAATCTGGTCTCATTCAATTTATCTCACCTCACATATATTTCGTATTTCGTAGTAATTATATTACCAATATACTTCCATTTATGCAAAGTCATTTTTTCAGTGTTTATAAATTATTAACAGCTCGCTGGCTTTATCACAGTACAGAAAGCTGGTAAATTAGGTTAAAATATGGATATATCTAAAGAGTAAAGGAGAAGCATATCTATGACCATTGCACGTGCCATGAAAGAACAAATGGGTGGTTCGTCCTTGATCCGTAAGATGTTTGAGGAAGGTGAACGTCTCAAGAAGATTTACGGCGAGGATAAAGTCTATGATTTTTCTCTCGGCAACCCAAATCTGGAACCTCCCCAAGCTTTTCTGGATGGTTTGCGGGAACTGGCACTAAATCCTGTACCAGGTATGCACCGTTATATGAGTAATGCTGGGTATATGGAGACGCGTTCTGCCATAGCTGAAGTGCTGGCCGAAAAAAGCGGCAAACCTGTAACAGGTGAACACGTCATTATGACAGTGGGAGCCAGCGGTGCTCTTAACTGTGCCCTGAAAGCTATCCTTGATCCCGGAGATGAAGTGATTATCCTGGCACCCTTTTTTGTAGAATACAAATTCTATATCGCCAATCATGGTGGGGTTCACCGTATCGTAGATACCCAGGAAGATTTTCAGATCGATATTGCTGCCATCGAAGAGGCTGTAAATCCCCATACCCGTGCTGTTATAATTAATACTCCCAATAATCCCACCGGGGTCATTTATACTGCCTCCTCTCTGGAAGCCTTGAATACCGTATTGCAAACAGCCAGTGAAAAATATGGCCGTCCTATATATGTAATCTCGGATGAACCCTACGCCAAAATCGCCTATGATGGCGTTGAGGTTCCGCCTGTATTTAAGCACGTACGCAATAGCATATTGGTTACTTCCCATAGCAAAGACCTGGCTTTGCCCGGTGAGCGCATTGGTTATTTAGCAGCCAATCCTGATATTCCTGAAGTGGACCTGCTGATGGGGGCTTTAACTTTAGCCAACCGGGTGTTGGGCTATGTAAATGCTCCTGCTTTGATGCAGCGCCTGGTAGCCAGATTGCAGAGGGAATCAGTGGATATTGCAGCCTATCAGGATAAGCGGGATCTATTCTACAATTCACTTACCGATATGGGCTACAAAATTGTCAAACCTCAGGGAGCCTTCTACTTGTTCCCGCAAAGTCCTACTCCTGATGAAATGGAATTCGTTCAGATGGCGCAAAAGAAGAATTTGCTGGTTGTTCCAGGAACATCATTCGGTAAGCCTGGTTATTTCCGCATCTCCTATTGTGTGGATCGCAAAATCATTGAAAACTCACTGCCGGTTTTTCAGCAGTTGGCTGATGAATTGGGCTTAAAATAAAGCTTTGAACCTGTTCTTGACCATTAACTGAGTTGAAAAGCAAATTAGTTGGTATCAGCAAGCTTTAGTACAGATACACCGTGTCGGATGTCAGGTCAGGCAGGCCAATATAAAAGGCAGGGTGAAACCATGGGTCTCCCCTGCCTTACTCTTTTTATCTTACCGGTCCAAGGTCAGCCATTTGGGAACCTATCAATTCGGTTTTAGAATCAGAGGTTCATTACTAGACCGTACCATCCATATGGATTTGTCGTCATTTTATGCCAAGTAATACCGCAATTTCGCGCTCATATGTACATGTTTCGACATTGCTGTCGTAATTTTTTTCAAGGAATTATATAATCATTTGTCGAAATTCTGGAAATACTCTGTAACAGAGGGGGATAGCGTATAAATTCGCCATTAATAAAAACCGTGTAAAGGAGGACGAGAGAATGGACCGCGTATGGTACAAGTTTTATGACAAAGGTGTTCCCCACTCAATTGATTACCCGGGCAAGCCTATGAAAGACTATTTCAATGAGTGGGCTGATAAGAACCCTACTAAGCCTTATTTGATCTGGGATGACCAACAGCTGACCTATGCAGAGGCTAATAAACTAGCCAGGAAAACAGCCAATGCTATCCTTACTCTTAACTATCAAAAAGGTGATCGGATCGCTCTAATGAGCACAAACCTTCCTGAGTATGTGATTCTCCTGCAAGCCTGCTACAAGATTGGGGCCGCCATTGTTCCTACCAACCCTATGTACACCATTCCTGAATTGACGCACCAGTTTTCCGACAGTGAAACCACCATTGTTTTTGTAGAGGATCGCTTTGCCAGCAAAGTAACGGAAATTATGAAAAGCGGCAATACGTTGATAAAGAATATGATCGTTCTGAATTCCCATACTGGTGCTCCTTCAATTGATACGGCCGAAAACGTGTTTATGTTCGAAGATTTTGTATCCCGGGGTGCTGAGGAAGAACCCAATATACCTGTTGCTTCTGAAGATCTGGCAATGCTCCAATACACCGGCGGCACAACTGGAGTTTCCAAGGGCTGTATGTTAAGCAATGCCAACCTGGAAGCTATGGCTTGGCAGGACATGTACTGGTTTCATGCCCCCTATGAGAAACCTGAGGACATGAGGATAATGGCTGCTATGCCCCTCTATCATATTTATGGATTTAACACCAGTGTCAATATTAACATGGTGGCCGGGGGTAACATCATTGTGGTCAACGGTCCCACTCCTGACAATCTCCTTCATAATATTAACAAACATGAACCTAATTACTTTGCTGCCGTTCCTGCTATGATTTATGGATTAAACAACCACCCGGAAATCGGCAATTCAAAAATCAAATTGATCAAAGCCATGATCTGCGGTTCATCACCACTGGCAGTTGAAGGGCTAAACCAGTTTGAACGGCTGTCTGGAGCAATAATTACTGAAGGATATGGTTTATCTGAGACTTCAAATGTATTGACCTGTAATCCCATGTATACTAAACGAAAAGTGGGCAGTGTAGGTATTCCCTGGCCGGACGTGGATATTCGCATTGTTGATTTGGAAACTGGAACTAAGGATATGCCCACTGGTGAACCTGGGGAGTTAATTGCCAAAGGGCCTCAGATTATGAAATCTTACTGGAAAAACCCCGAAGAAACTGCCATTGCACTGAGAGATGGATGGCTGTACACCGGTGACATAGCTACTATGGATGAGGATGGTTATATTACTATCGTAGACCGTAAGAAAGACATGATATTATGCAGTGGATTCAATGTATTCTGCCGCGAGATAGATGAAGTTCTCTATGCTCACCCGAAAGTACTTGATGCCTGTGCCATTGGTATACCAGATCCCAAGAGAGGCGAGACACCTAAAGCCTTCATCGTATTAAAACCCGGTGAGACTATGACTGAAGATGAAGTCAAAGAACACTGCCGGAAAAGTCTGGCCCCCTATAAAGTACCTACCCATGTTGAATTTATTGATGAGTTGCCCCGTACCAGTGTGGGTAAGCCAATGCGCAATGCATTGCGTCAAAGAGAACTGGCTAAACAACAAAGCTGATATTATCGAAAATTCGATGACAAAAGCTATCAGGCTCCCGGTTATCAATTATACCGGGAGCCTGGTTATTATCGATTATTCTCCCCTCAGTCCCTTATATAATTGCTTCTACTGCGAGTGTTTGGCTTTCTTGGCTCCCTTTATGCTAACGTTTACAATAGAAATCGATGCTGTGGGCAAACAGAGTTTTGTACTGTTTTGGGTTTTTTATGGCATTTCATCTATCATACGTCTACCCTGCCATACTGTTTGTAGGGCGTCTTGTTTCGAAACAGGTTGACTCCAGGTTGATAGAATCTAACTATTGGTCAGGGAGAACCCTTTATATTCCCCAACATATTATATTTAAACGATATTTAAGGGGAGAAGAGCATGGCTGCTTCATTATTTAAACTTGCCATTAGTGCCGAGTCAACAACAACTGTTAGTGCTAAGCCGGTTATAGAAAATTATTTTTACACTTTGAACCCAACCCATGTTGATGAAGGAACCCTAACTATTCCGGCCACTGCTTTTGTAGATGACCAGGGCGATCCTGTAACAAGTATTACACTGCCTTCCACGGATAATGGCTATTATTTATTGTTTATAAACGGTGTTTTGCAACAGGAAGGCTTATATTCGGTTACCACCAACAACGTGGTAGTCCAGGACGCAGATGATATTCTCGAGGATTCCCCTATTATTTTGTCAGTAATTAACTTCGCGCCGGAAGCCGATACTCAGACTACTATAACTACTTAACTATAATAAAGGGTGGGCCTTGCGCACACCCTTTATTTTAAACTCAACTGTGAGAAGACGATAAATTCAGGGTCTTGCCCTTTTATGATTTTGCTGATGAAAGGGCGAGAGGCTTTTACTTATCCTCCTCTATATTCTCATTAATTATCCTGTGGGTACCTGTACAGATTAATTGGAGTGAGAGTGGTGTCCAACACCAGATTATCGACAATCGATTGTTTCCTAACAGACAAAAATGGTTATATCCTAAGTCCTTCCAATCCTAATGCAATTGGTTACGTAGTTACAACACTTAGCAGCAGTGCCGGACATAAACGAAAGGCCAAGTTCAAATTAGCCATAAAAGGCTACCTATCTCTTTTTATGGATTATAAACGCCTTTCGGATCCCATACCGTTTGAGATATATAAGAATATATCTTTATACGCCCCCCAGGAAACATACCTATCCTTTACCACCCGTAACTTTAAGTGTGTTATTGATGACATTATTTACACCAAAAACAATTCCCTCAAAGTTCACATAAAAGTGATATTCAGCACTGTGGTTCGTTCCGCAGCCCAAGCAGACTTAACGGTTCCAGTTTTAGAGGATCCTGATGATAAAATCAGCGACTCTGAAATCAAGAAAGTATGCTTGAGTGTTACCCAAGTATTTGATAAATGCTATTTGAATAATGAAATAGATATTACCTACCAGGAAGATACTGTTAAGGCTGACGTGTACCAATTCAATGTCTTATCTGATGGAATCAGACATATATATACTAATACGGACGAATTAAGTGAGTATGGGGATCAGGGTATCCTTGATCCTCATATGGTTTCTTACTATGCCCTATTTATCAACGGAGTAATACAACCCAGGGCAAACTATGATCTTAAAAAGGGCTTGCTTATATTGAAAACAGAAGATGTGCCACCCCAAAATGCTCCGATAGCCATTCGGTTTGTTACTTTCAAAGATAAAAATGGTACAGTTTATCCGGCAGAAGTTTACCATTATAATACGATTGCTGATGGTATGAAGAAGGAGTTTACCAACGCGGATGAATTACAATCCTATGGAAACAAGGGCATTATTGACCCCAAGCAGGTATCCCTCATTAATTTATATATCAATGGGGTGCTGCAGCCAGCAGTTAACTATGTAGTGAAGAAAGGATGTCTTACTTTACTTACCTCGGATATACCCCCTAAAGGGGTACCCATTACTCTGGAGTTCATAACCGTTAACGGTATAAACGGTCAGATTCTTAAAGCCCAGACTTATACCTATAACACTCTAGCTCAAGAAAAAACAGTTTATACCAATAAAGATGAAATAAAAATGTATGGAAATAAAGGCATACTCGATCCCGACCAGGCTTCCTATTACAACCTTTTTGTCAATGCTGTTATCCAACCTTCCGGCAGTTATTCAGTACAAAAAGGGATACTTGCCTTAAACACAGTGGATCGTCCCCTAAAGGGCTCACCGATTTCCCTGCAGTTTATTACCATTTCTTCCCCGTGCTGAACCAGCTTGTAAAAGCACACCATAATTGGTGGCTTAATCTCTGACCTGCGTTTTTATGTTTTTCCTATCATCAACCTTATGCAAAGCAAGACAAGTTTTTAAGGTTAAATTAAGACTGTCTAAATTAAAAGTTAAGCCGGCCTTGGTATTATTGCTCCAGCATCAATTATTAAATCTGGGAGGCCGGAAGCATTGGAACCATTGGTTATTGAAACAAGAGAATTGACTAAGAAATTCAATAAGTTTACTGCCGTGAAAGAATTGAACTTAAAAGTGCCCCAGGGGGCTTTGTACGGTTTCCTCGGCCCCAACGGTGCTGGGAAATCTACCACCATCAGGATGCTTTTGGGTTTGATCAAACCCACTACAGGGACAATTCACCTGTTTAATCAGGACCTGTCGATACACCGTCTTAATATCTTAAGTAAGGTGGGTTCCATAGTAGAAACACCCTCTTACTATGAGCATTTGACAGCCTATGAAAACCTGGAAATAACCAGGAAGATACTGCAGCTCCCCCCTAATGAAATTGAAAAAGCCCTGGATATAGTCAAGCTCACCCAATGGAAAAGGCAAAAAGTAAAAGAGTTTTCCCTGGGAATGAAACAACGGCTGGGCATTGCCCAGGCTCTCATGGGCAACCGGGAGCTTTTAATCCTGGATGAGCCTACTAACGGGCTGGACCCGGCAGGGGTAAAAGAAATTCGCGAGCTGATAATGAGCCTGCCGGAAATCATGAATGCCACCGTATTAATCAGCAGTCATATTTTAAGTGAAATTGAGCTGATGGCCGATCATGTGGGCATCATTCATCAAGGGAAACTGCTTTTTCAAGGTACTATGGCAGAACTGAAAACTAAGGGCAGAGACGAAGTGGTTGTCAAGGCCAGTCCCCTTGGTCAGGCAGCAGCATTCTTAAGGAACAAAGGCTACGATGTTACCATCCGAGAAGGCAAACTTTATCTTCCGGGAAGAAACATCAATATGGAAATCTTGAATCGCGAATTGGTCCTAAGTGGTTATGGAGTTTCCCACTTGAGCGAAAAACTAGGCAATTTAGAAGATATCTTTTTACAGTTAACCGGGGAGGTCGCCTGATGCAGGAATATTATCGTTTATTAAAAGTGGAGTTTCTCAAACAAAAAAGGATTTTTATCTGGCCTACTGTTGTCCTAACACCCTTGTTGGGAGCACTGCTCAGTTTTATTAACCTCTTTCTTCGCTATGATTACCTGAGGAACTTAGATTTTAACCAGAGTCTTAGTTCCTGGCACCTGTTTCTCGTACAGCATCACTTTATCTGGGCTTTTTTGTTCCCCCTGGTTGTCACTATAATAGCCTCTCACGTCCATTACCTGGAGTTCAAGGCCAATAGTTGGAAAGAAGCTCTGGCACTGCCGGTATCCAGGAAAAAGGTTTATTTAGCCAAGTGGTCGGTTGTACTCATTTTAAGTACGCTGATGATTTTAGAAAACAGCATCTGCCTGGTAATTGCCGGAAAGGTACTGGGGTTTCCGGAAATAGTAGATGTAAGCTTGTTCGCAACTTATTCAATTTACCAGATTGTGGCCATCACCAGCTTAATAGGCTTGCAATGCTTATTGAGTGCCAACTCAAACAATGCCAATGTGGCTTTGGCCATCGGGTTTGTGGGGGTTGCATCTTCCCTGTTCTTGGCCCAGTCCGAGCAGCTGGCCAGGTTTATTCCCTATGCTCACCTGATTTATACCCTACCCGATTATAGAGTTAACAATGCTGTCGCTTTGTATTATGGTTTAACCTTTGGTTTGGTTTTCCTGGGTGCCGGTATGTTGGGTTTCCAAAGGAAAGAAATCTATTAGGAGGACTATAATGAGAGATATAATTTCTGTAGAATTGCTGAAACTAAAGAATTCCAAAATATTATGGATTGTAACCCTGGCACCTGCTTTTATGGTAATGCAGGGTGTCATTAACCTGCTGCGCTATTATGACCTGTTCACCGGGCAAGGACAAAACGTCTGGGAACAGCTCTATACCCAGAGCATGGTTTTTTATGTCATGATTCTGTTCCCCGCATTAATAAGTGTGGTAATGACTTTAGTAGCCCGGATTGAGAATTCCCATCAGGGCTGGAAGCAGTACTTAAGCTTGCCAGTCCGAAAAGAGACCGTTTACATTGTCAAGTTCATTATCGCCTGCCTGCTGGTATTGGTAAACATGTTAGCCTTCATTATATGCATGTTCTTAGCTGGTCTTATAATTGGAGTTGAAGGGAACTTCCCCTATCAAAGCCTGATTGGCAGGCCTATGGCCACTTATTTAGCGGCCTTGCCCATTATGGCCATTCTTTATGTTTTAAGTATCCGCTATAGCCAGATGACTATTCCTTTAGGCATCGGAATTGGACTGGCACTGCCGGCTATGGTGGTGGCTAACTCCAAGTATTGGGTTGTTTATCCCTGGACTTATCCTATTATGGCCGCTTTGGGCGGAAACATGGAGGTCTTTTCTAAAGGTAATTTGGTCTATGTCACAAGTGTTATACTGTCTTCGGTGGTTCTGATGTATGGAATCATGTCTTTCCGGAAAAGGGATATTGTATGATGGTCCGTAGGAGGTGGCCCGTTTGTTGGGAATAGAAATAACGGATTTAAGGGATAAAAAAATCCTCCTGGTGGATGACGAGGTGGACATACTCAACTTGTTGGAAGCGGTTCTCATTAAAGAGAACTTCACCAACATCTATAAGGCTGCCAGTGGGAATGAAGCCATTGCCATGACCCAAGCGGTTCAACCGGACATTATAGTCCTGGACATAATGCTGCCGGATATGGATGGTTTTCAGGTGTGCCGGATGTTGAGGGAAATAACTTTAGTACCGATTATCTTTTTGTCAGCTAAGGATGAGGATGTAGACAAGCTTTTGGGATTAGGTATCGGCGGAGACGATTATATAACCAAACCCTTCAGCCCCAAAGAGGTAGCCTTTCGCATCAAAGCTCATTTCCGCCGCAATGAATACATTAATTTGCAGAAGCAAACTCAGATCCATACCCCAATCGCTTTCGGAGACATCGTAATTAACAAGGAAAAAGGCGAAGTAACCAAACAAGGAAGAGCAATTCCTTTAACCGCCAAGGAATACACCCTGCTTCTGTACTTAGCGGAAAATGCCAATAAGATTCTGAGCAAAAATAAAATTATCGAGAAAGTTTGGGATTACGATTACGAGGGTTCTGATAACACCTTAATGGTTCATATCCGGCATCTTCGCCAAAAAATTGAGGATGATCCGGCACACCCGCAGTACATCATTACTATCAAGGGCTTGGGTTACAAGCTGGTGACAGAGGTTGAAAAATGAAGTGGAGAATATTGGTTAGATATTTAGCAATTTTGATTTTGTCTGTGGTGATTGTTTTTATTATCAACCTTTATCTAGCCTTTAAATTTACCGACCAGGGACCATGGAGCAAAATATCCAGTTTCAGTTTGGATTTTCAGCAATATATTATCACCGAAGAAGAAAAACCGGCAGTTTCCCCGGATGGTATCAAAGCCCTTAATAGTTATCAGGCCTGGATTCAAATTCTTAATCAAGAGGGATATGAAGTATATAGTTATAACAAACCCGCAGAGGCCCAGGAGCATTATTCTCCCAGCGAGATGGTATTCTACAATATCTACACCGGTGCCATTAAAGACTATACCACCTTTTCCGGTACGGCTGAAGTTGACGGAAATACATGGAGCTATATCATCGGGTTTCCTATGCAAAAAGTAGCCAAATACAGTTTTATCTATTCACCGGAGCTTTTGTAAACCTATTTGGTGTTAATGTTGGCTAGTTTCCTGGTGGTGCCGGTTATTGTTTTCATAGTCATGGGATATATTTTCGGCAGAAGCTTGACCAATCCGGTTCTGCAGATCATCGAGGGCATTCAACAGCTGGCCCGGGGTGAGTATGACCGGCGGTGGCCAGAAAAAGGATTATATAATGAAATCTATCGCAGTATGAATCATCTGGCGAAAACTTTGAAGAAAAACGAAATTGAGCGACAGAATATGGAGCAAATGCGAGAAGAGTGGATTCACAACTTGTCTCACGACTTGAAAACACCTTTGGCTTCCATTAAAGGATACGGAGAGTTATTAACTGATGAAGACTACCAGTTCACCGGACAGGAAGTCAAAAGCTATGCCAGCATTATCCAACGGAAAGCGGAATACATGGAAGAGCTTTTGGAGGACTTAAAACTTACCCAGGTGCTAAAAAGAGGTTTAATCCCCTTAAACCGGCAAAATCAGGACCTGGTAGCTTTGCTCAGAGACATTACCATTGATGTATTAAATAACCCTTATTATGAAAATCGCAAAATAGTCTTTACTCCTGAACAGGAACCCATCGTTTTTCTCTTTGATAAGACCCTTATGCAGAGAGCCTTAACCAATCTTATTTATAACGCCATTGTGCACAATAATGAGGATACAGAAATTTACATCAGTATAAAGAAAAGCGATCACATTCAGATAACCATACAGGATAACGGCCAAGGTATTTCCCAGGATGAGCTGGACAATTTGTTTGAACGCTACTACCGGGGCACCAATACCAATGCCCATCATCAAGGCTCTGGACTGGGACTGGCTATTGCCAGGCAGGTTATTGAAACCCACGGCGGAACTATTAAGGTTACTAGCACATTAGGTGCTGGCACCCTGGTCACCGTGATGTTTTAAAGGAAATCTATACACTTTTCTCTGGCAATATTCTTTTAATACTACCTGTCTTCCACAACTGCTATAGCATCAATTTCAATCATACATAAGGGATTGGCAAGACCTGCCACTTTAAGAACCGTAATCAAAGGAGGATTTTCCAACTCGCTAACTGTTTCTTTAA
Source organism: Bacillota bacterium (assembly GCA_029550685.1). Taxonomy (GTDB): domain Bacteria; phylum Bacillota; class Syntrophomonadia; order Syntrophomonadales; family Syntrophomonadaceae; genus DTU018. The sequence goes on along the minus strand of JAKPGY010000068.1, from coordinate 14,929 downwards.
ATGCTTTTAGTCCAACTGCTGGGTCACACCCATCAACCATGTAAATATTGAGTTTTATAACGTCATTAAAAGTAGCGTTTTCGGATGCTAAAGCAATTTTAATGTTTTCTAAAACTTGTTTGGTTTGCAGTTCCAAGTTGCCCTTTCCTACCAATTCACCTTCAGAATTAACAGCATTTTGCCCGCCGATATATATGGTCTTGCCATTACCGCTCACAGTAACCACTTGACTGTAGACTTTTGAATTAAATAATCCCTCGGGATTACTATGTTTTACTATTAAGCTTTTCATTGCCAGACCTACCTCCTATTATCGCTTTTTCACATTCTATATTATTTATATTGTGTTTTCCTTTATATCCAAATAATACCCCCAGCAAATAGTTGAAGGAATTTGAGACGGTAAACTGGTATGAAGGCAAAATTTTCATTACAATATTATTTATATGAGGAGTAAAAGGACAAGAGGGGGATTTGTTTTGAGTACAACCAAAAGCAGGAATGAGATGGATCCAAGCTCGATTGACCTGGGGCCTGTTCCTTACTGTTTCACTCACATGCAGGGCCAAGTATTGGATTTCATTGAAGGTGAAAGTTTAACCATTAGCTTTCCAGTATTAAAGAATTACTTAAACCCGTCAGGATCTATGCAGGGTGGGTTTATTACTGCTGCCTTTGATAATGTATTCGGTCCTTTGTGCTATTTGGCTACTAAAACCACTGCTACCACAACCGTTGATATTATCACCAGCTATCACCGGCCCATTTTTGAAGGTGATGAGTTAATAATTACTGCTACGGTCAAAAACAAGGGGCGAACCAAGATTCATATGATAGCTGAGGCTTACAATCGGGACAATAAGCTGGTAGCTACAGCCAGCTGTGACTATATCAGGGTATCAAGAAAGGCACTGGGCTAATCCCCGGCCTTTGAAACTACCATGGTTTCTTCAACAATTTGAAATTTTCCTTGGCCGCTAGTAAGTTCGGTAATCTCCTTTTTCCATCTGGTCCAGTCAGTTTGAGACACAGACACCCGTATTTGTACCTGTTCACCGTATTCGATGTCTAATAATTCCACCCCGGCAGAGGAGAGAAACCGGTGTTCTATTAAGCCCAGTTCTGAATAGGCCACAGTTAATTGAACCACTACTCCTGGTTCATATTTAACTATTTCGGCATGGTCGAGGACCTTGCGAGCAGAATCGGCATAAGACCTAATTAGTCCTGAAGCACCCAGCAGTATTCCTCCAAAGTATCGAACAACTACCACCACGATATTTTCCAGACTTCTATTCTTAAGTACAGTCAGAATGGGCAAGCCCGCAGTACCGGATGGTTCTCCGTCATCACTGCATCTTTCCATAAGAGGTTCCCGGGTAATCCAGGCAAAACAATAATGGGTGGCCCCTGGCCAACGTTTCCGGGATTCAGCGATTACCTGCTCTGCCTCGAATTGGCTATTGATGGGACACACCCAGGCTATAAACCGGCTCTTTTTTATTTCCAATTCGGTAACAATTTCCTGACGAACACTGTAATAGCTCATGGCTGTCCATCTTTCCAACTATTGACCAGCCAATCGATGGTTAAGTCTTCCCGCTGGTCAGTATGCTGGGTAAACCGGTGATCAGCCCCTTCTATCAGGTGTAATTGGCAGTTGGGAAGCAGTCGGGCCATGTATAAGGCATTCTCTGGCGCTACTACCTCGTCGGACTGGCCATGTATGATCAGAACTTGCCTGTCGCCAATAGCTCTTATATAGTCATCCATGTTGTGATTAGCAAAATCAATAAACAGGTCGGGATCCAGCTGGTAACTGCCTCCTTCATCCACCAAGGTAATAGTATGGCCTTGGTTTACCTGGCTGGCCAGAGCAGGATCCATGGAAGCAAAAGTCTCCTTCAGGAAAACTGGTGTAGACCAGAATATGTATCCCGTTATACGTGCATCCTGGCTGGCACCAGCTAGTACAGTGCTTCCGCCGAAACTGCGGCCCAACAAAACCATAGGCAGATTGAACTGCCGGGCTGCAAAATCGATGACATCCTGCAGATCACCGGCCTGGCGGGTTAGGGTTATATCATGATAGGTTCCCTCGCTTTGCCCGCTGCCCTGAAAGTCAAAAGCCAGTAAACCCAGGCCTATGCTGTTGAGCTTGCTGGAAAGACTATATATTCTCTCCCGGTTTTCCTTAGCACCTCTGAATCCATGGCAGGATATCACCAAGCCAGAGCAGTTTTCAGGCAGGTTGAGCAGAGCAGCTAATTTCAATTGCCTGCGGTTAAAAATCGTAATTTGTTGCATAATATCCTCCTGCATCTTTACATGGGTTTCTTCGGTTTTTGCTGTTCATCAGCCTCATGGCGAACCCGGTACTCACAAAGATCGCAAATAAAAGCAGGGGCAGAAGATTTACTGGCAGCCAATTTCGGATACTCTTTGTGATCCGAAGGTACATCATAAGTTTTTCCGCACATTAAGCAGCGTGCGGTTATGCTCTCACCCTTCATGTCATTCCCTCCCCAGTTCTCTGACTGTGAAAAATCTGCTTTCTACCGATAATCTGACTTGATCTTAAAAGAAGCAATAGATTGCTCCAGGTCATCTATGACCTGACCAACCTGACTCACAGCGGCATCCATTTCTTCTACTGCTACCATCTGTTTTTCTATTATTTCCCCGATTCGTTTGGCTAACTGGGCATTGCCATCCGCCGCCTGGTTAGTCTCTTCAATAGCCCGGATAGCCATTTCCGCACTGGCAGCCATCTCCTGACTGGCAGCTGATATTTCTTGGATCTGCTGGCTGACTATATTAACAGCCTTGATTATTTCTTGGAAAGCTCTTCCTGCTTCGTTAACAACTTCGCTGCCCTTAGCCACTTCCCGGGTGCCATCAGCCATAGATCTTACAGCTCGATCGGCCTCTTTTTGTATTTCCCCAATAAGTCTGGCAATACGATTAGCGGCCTCACCCGATTCTTCCGCTAGTTTACGTACTTCCTCCGCAACTACGGCAAATCCGCGTCCCTGTTCACCAGCCCGCGCCGCTTCTATAGCAGCGTTTAGGGCCAGGAGATTGGTTTGATCTGCAATATCGGTAATAAGATCAACAATCTGGCCTATTTCCTGGGATTTGGAACCTAAATCGGTGATTATATCCGCGGTGGAATTAACCGTCTGGCTGATAGTTGCAATCTGTCCAATGGCTAAATTCAGCTGCTGTTCGCCGGCTTCAGCCTGACGAGCAGCATTAAGGGCTGATGAGGTTACTTCCTGAACATTTTCCGCCATCTGCTGGATGGCAACTGTCATTTCCGAAATACTGTGGCGGGACTGATCAGTTAATTCCGCCTGGCGATTGGCATTGCGGCTCAGTTCATCAGCCTGGAGGGTCATGTTTTCCATTAGCGTGGCACTTACCTGGGATCGTTGGGAAAGCTCCTTGGTGGCTGAACTTACCATAGTCGTCAGTGCTTTGGATTTGCCGATGAGTTCGGAAATCTTGCCTACCATTCGGTTGATCCCCTGGGAGACACTGGTGATTTCGTCTTGCCCGACTTCATCAATAGTTAGGGTTAAATCCCCCTCACCGATATGTAACAGTTTGGCACGAATCCGTCTCAGAGGAGTGTATACCGTATATGCCAGTACGATCGCAGCAATTACTCCCAGGGAAATACCTACAGCCGAATATCCAATCATGTTCATGCGGAAATTATCTACTATATTCTCATATTGAGTACTAGGCACTCCTACATAAAATACACCGATTATATTGTCGCTTTTATCTTTCAAAGGCTTGTAAACGGCATAGTTCATGGTTCCCAATACAACCGTCTGACCTACATAGGTTTCTCCTCTTTGCAGAACTGCTTCCTTTACTTCTTCCGCCAGTTCAGTATCAACAATGCGTTTGCCGTCCAAAGCTATATTAGTTGCTATAACTTTCCCATCGCAAAAGATAGCAATCGTATCGCCGGTAAGACCGCCTATATAATCCAGCACATAATTCCGGTCATTCACAAGGGCATCGCCTTTGTACAGCTTTCCATTCTCAAGATGCCAGTTACCGGGAAAAGATTGGTTGATAATCTGCTCGCCTGTTTTGATATCGGACATTAGCTTTTCCCCAGCAGCAGTCTCCATGCGATGTTCAACCACCGAAGTTGCATAAATCCCCATTAATCCTGTAACCCCGGCTAAAATCAGGGTAAACATTATGATAAGACGAAAACGCACATTAACCAGCCGGGATTTTTTTCAAGCCAATCCATTAACTTCAGAAGCTTCATACCTTCACCTTCCACCACATGAAAGCATTACTTCTCAGTCTCAGCAGGTAAAACCTTCATGTATAAAACCCTTTGATAGTTGTAAGCTCCTACTATATTCCCCTGGGCATCATATAAGTAATTGGTTGAAGAGCCTCCTACATATACTTTGGAATCAGGAGTAATAGACAGGTCTTTTACATAACCGATAAGAGTTTGATCATCGGTAAAAACGATTTCTACTCTGATAAGCTTATCATTCTCCTCTCCAACAGATTTGGTTAACCGACCAGGGTCAAATTGACAACCGCTCACCAGTAATCCTAACAACAATACCATTGCCAACCTACGCCCAAAGCTTTTGTTTACCAAGCACTCCTCCTCCTTCGAACCACTGAAGATCTCCTACCTCCCTCACGTCCCCAGCGGCGCTTTTCGTTCCACTCACTTAATTTACGATTTACCCGTCCATGAATACTGTCTTCTGGGAATCTCCCATTTGCGTCCTTGCATCCAGCTGGCATTCCAGTTAAAATTTCTAATCCCTGATCAATATGATCTACAGCCCAAATGTTAAACAGTTTCTGCTGGACAGCGGTGACTATTTCTTCGTCCAACATCAAGTTACGTATATTCTGGCGCGGTATTATCACACCTTGTTGGCCATTTAACCCAAACGCCTTGCAAACCCGGAAGAAGCCTTCTATTTTCTGGTTGACTCCCCCCACTGGTTGTATCTCGCCATTCTGATTAACGGACCCGGTCACGGCAATCCCCTGATAAATAGGTACTCCCGATAAACTTGATAATAATGCATATAATTCGGCACTGGAAGCACTATCCCCTTCGATACCCTGGTAACTTTGTTCAAAGGTAAGACTGGCTGTCAGGGATAAGGGTTTATCCTGAGCATATTGAGCGCCCATGTAGCCATTAAGAGTAAGTACTCCCTTACTATGAATGCTTCCGCTCATGCGGATTTCCCGTTCAATATTAACCAGTCCACTTTCTCCCATAAAGGTCTTTGCTGTTATACGCACTGGTTTGCCAAACAGATGGTCACCCAATTCGTATACTGCCAAGCCATTTATCTGTCCTACTCTGCTACCATGTACATCGATTAACAGGGTCTCGGTATTAATCAGGTCATGCAACCGATCTTCAATCAGAGAAGCCCGGTAGCGCTTTTCCTTAATAGCCCTGCACACATGGGCGCCGTTCACTACAGAAGCATTCTCCTGCCCTGCCCATCCGTCAGCTTCAAAAATAATTTCTACTAATTTGTTGAACTGGGTGGTCAGTTTATTCTGGTTATCAACCATCCAACTACCGTAATCCACTATTTGAGCCACCGCTTCCCGATCGAAATGACGCAGGCCTTCACTCTCACAAACCGAAGCTATTAACCGGGCATAATCATTAATATGCTTTTTGGAGCGATCCATCTCTGTGTCAAAATCTGCCTTGATTTTGAACAGTTTCTGAAAGTCTTCGTCCTGGGTATAGAGTAAATAGTAATAGATTGGTTCCCCTATCAGAATCACCTTAAGTTTTACCGGTATTGGTTCTGGCTGGAGAGTTTCACTATTACTGATTCCAAACATCCGGGTGACACTTTCCACCCTTATTTCCTTGTTCTTAAGTACACGTTTCAGGGTGTCCCAAACATAGAAATTTCTTGCCAGATCATAAATATGCAAAACCAAATAACCGCCATTGGCACGATGTATGGTGCCAGCTTTGATCTTGGAAAAATCAGTGGCTAAAACCCCGAACTCACTTTCATATTCAATTTGCCCGAACAGATTAGAAAAAGTAGGATTACTCTCGAATATTACCGGTGCATGAGTTAAGTCGGAATTATCAACCAGCAGATTTACCTGGTAACGACGTAGCAAGCTGCGTCGATCACCAAAGCGCAAAAAGTTCCAGGGATTGCTGTCATCCTGTTTCACAATGGCGGGCATGTGGTCCAGCAAATCTTCCTGCAGGTCATTAATATATTTAAGTATTTTGGGAAATTTTTTATAGCTCTTCAAAAGTTCTTCAAAATAAGGCCCAGCTACGTTGCGGAAAGTATCCTGTTCCAAATCTTTTATCTGTTCCTTAAATGATTTTTCCAGTTCTTTGTACTGTCTAAAAGACTCGGACAGCTTCTCCTGTACCTGGGCACTGCGCTTCATCAGTTCGGCTCGTTCCTCATCGTTTAGGGATATGAAGTGTTCCTGACTCATAGCTTCCCCATCCTTTAGTGGGTAGCTGTTAATTCCTTGATCGGTGCGGGTAATACCAAAACCTAACTTGCGAGCCTCTTCTTCAGCCCGTAAATAAAGGGCGCTGGTCTGTTCCATGAACTGGTTCATTATCTGACTGCGTTTGTAACCGAATTCATCCTCTTCCAAAACCTTTGAGACTCTGGCAATTATCTTCTCTATCTGATCTTCCAGATCCTTTTTAAATTTCTTGCCCTGCCCTGCAGGCAGTTCCAGAGCAATAGGACAATCTGGAGTATCAAAGTTATACACATAACACCAATCAGAAGGCCGCGGCTCCTTGCGGGCTTTTTTCTGCAACAACTCCCGGGCTAGAGTAGTCTTGCCTGTGCCCAGGGCACCTGCCAAATAGATGTTATATCCCTGGTGATCTACAGTAAGTCCAAATTCTAAAGCGCGTACAGCCCTATCTTGGCCAATGATACCTTTTAAAGGAAGCAGGTCAGCCGTAGTTTCAAATTTAAAACTATCTGGATTGCATACTTTTCTGAGATCTTTAGGTTTTAAACGATACTTGCTCTTCAAAGGTTAGATTCCCCCTGTATTAAAACTGAAAAATCATACCAGTTTCGCCTTTGGTAGTTATAGCAGGCAGTTCCCACGAAAGCCTGCTGCTGGCAGTAAAACCAGTACAATGACAGACTATAAGCTTCTGCGGGTTTATTTTTTTCAGCTCGGCTATGGTTTTTTGCAAACGGATTTCATCAGCTCCTTTTAAGTGAGTTCCACCGATAAAAGCCAATACCTTATTTTCCCCAATGCGTTGCATGGCATAATTAATAGTATTGATTATACCTGCATGGGCACAGCCACTTACAATAATCAAACCTTCAGGATGAGTAATCACCAGCGCCATATCATCTTCTATGTAATCAGGTGCTATTACACCCTTGACCTCTTTTATAAAAAGTCCTCCTGGGTCCTCATAATCAGTCAGTCGAGGAATGGTCCCAGTAAGATATACTTGGTCGCTTAATGGAAAGAAATCGTCTACAGCCACGAACTGTGCTCCCAGTCTGATCAGGTCATCTTCGGAAAACGGTACCCCTATATATTGGGTCCGATTCGATCCATCGGGAACCAGATGACGGGTAAAAATTCCGGAATGGGCATAAATGACAGGCTTTTTAAGTTTGGGCAACAGCTGCAAAACGCCACCGGTATGATCAAAATGACCATGGCTGATGACTAAAGCATCTACACTTGCTAAATCCACACCCAATGCTTTTGCATTGGGCTCAAGTGCTTCTCCGCTGCCAGTATCAAATAAAATTCGCTTGCCATTTACTTCTATGAGCGTGGAGAAGCCAAATTCACCCATTAAACCTGGCACAGGCGTGGTATTCTCCACTAAAATAGTGATGCTAACTTTCATTCCCTCGCCACCTCTATAAGTGCCTATTTCCCCAAATATTCAGCAATTCCTGCCGCTGCAGTGATTATACTGTTAAATTATATAATATAGCCATGACTACAATTCCCACTGAAAGGGTCCAAAATAAACTGCGGGTTTTTACAGCGATTAACATAGTAGGTATAAATGCCCATATAAACATATTGTTTACCGACACGTATAATTGTCCTTCTGGAGCCAGAATGCTCACAGCTGTGAGAGCTCCCAGCACTGCTGGAGCTACATAAGAGAGCCATTTTATTAGAATTTCAGGAAATTCCAATCCTGAAAACAGGGCTACAGGTAGAATTCGGGGCAGCAAAGTTGCCAGGGACGCTCCTATGATGGTTAACCATATAGCCTCAGAACTCACGTATCATCACCCCTATAGTAGCAGCCGCAATGGTGGCTATAACCATATTGAACATATTGCTCATAGACCAAGGCCAGGCATAACCGATAATTAGGCAAAGAATGGCGGAGATCAAAGCAATCAAAACATCTGACTTTCTATTTATGAGCAGTACCAAAAGGCATATGTACATTGCCGGCAAGGCAAAGGCTAGACCGAACCGGTCAGTATTGGTTACCATGGAACCAAGTACCGCTCCCAGCAAGGTACTGCTTATCCACCCCAGATGAGCAGTAAGATTTAGTCCCGCCATATAAGAAGCTGTGGGTGGGTTACTCTGGTACCTGTTCATAGCCACCGCATATGTCTCATCGGTAACCCCATAGGACAAAATAGAAGCAATGGTGGGGTTCACATGGTTTTTCAGGAATGGAACCATAGAGGTCGTAAATAGGAAATAGCGCACATTTACCAGCAGGTTAGCTATAACTGCAGTTATGACTGCCCCTTGGGCCTGAATAACTCCCAAAGCGATATATTGTCCTGCTCCCGTAAAACATAAAATTGACATGACAGTAGCCTGGATCACTGTCATGCCCGCCTGAGTGGCCAAGACACCAAAGGCAAAACCTAACGGCAAGTAGCCTAGCACAACAGGTACAGCATCTTTGGCACCAGTCTTCAGTTCAACACGGTCCATGATATCTCCCTTACTATAAAGCTGTGCTCTGCCAACTTTTTTAAGGAAATTGTATCATTTTCCAAGCTTTTCTACCACGAGAATCAGGCACTCTCCATAAAAAGCCTCCTTTCTACCAGGGGATCCACCGTTCCCACCAGGGTTCATTATTGCGGTCACCGTCCTGATCAGGAAACAGCCAATCTAATCCAGTAGCATGATAATAGCAGATAGTATCAGGTTCTGTCCCTTGCTGAAATGCCATCTCACTAGTTCGTGGACAGGCTTGGGTGGCTACTTGCCCACTGTCCAAACAGGTGTTTATTATTTTCACTGTGTCGGGTTTTTCAAAATCCACCGGACCATACTTGCTGATGGCAGCAGCCATAAAATTAGCCCATATAGGACCAGCTACCACCCCTCCAGCAGAATTGACGTTCTTTTCCCGGTCGTATCCAACCCATACTGCACAGCATACCCGGGGGGTGTAGCCCACAAACCAGGCATCTTTAAATTCATCAGTTGTACCAGTCTTACCGGCGGCTGGGGCGTTACCTATAATATTTCTTAAATGAGCCCCAGTACCGCCTGTTTCCATTACCCCTTGCAGCATATTATTGATAATATAAGCATTTTCCGGTGATATGATCCGTTCAGGTTTAGGTTTATGCTCTTCTAATAACGCTCCATTGGCATCTTCTACTCGCAGTATGTATACTGGATCATTGAAAATACCCTGGTTGGCAAAGGCTGCATACGCAGCAGCCATGCTGACCGGTGTTACCTCATTTGATCCCAATGGCAGCGACAATACCGGCTGCAAGTTGGTAAATCCGAACTTCTCCGCATGGGCGGCAGTCTGTTTAGGATCCAGGATATTATTTACTTGTACAGCCACCACGTTGTCAGAAATCATCACTGCTTCTTTGAGAGTAAAGGGTTTCCAATGATAGGGTTCATCGCCATAATCGGTGGGCTTATAGGTGTCTCCAGTGGGCAGCTTGAACACCACTTCTTCACACTGAATTCGATCGGCCAAGGTAAAACCATTTTGAATTGCCAATGAGTACATGAAAGGCTTAAAGGTTGATCCAGGTTGACGTTTAGCATATGCCCGGTTATAGTTGGAAGCTGCATAATCCCGGCCCCCTATTAATGCCCGTATATGCCCGTTGCTGTTGTCCACTGCTACCAATGCTGCTTGAAGATCCGGATCCCAGTCCTGGGTGATCTGGTTATAAGCTTGATTAGCGGCCTGCTGTAAATCCAGATCCAAGGTGGTATAGATGCGCAATCCCCCCTGAAAAACCATACGATCCCCATAGCGATCGATCAAGTATTCCTTGACCATAGCCAGAAAATAGGGTGCATCCCCTCCCATATAGCGAGCTCGTTGGTAAACCAGTTCCTGCTGATAGGCTGCATCTCTTTCTTCAGCTGTTATATAATTCTCTTCATACATGCGATTGAGAACCATTTGTTGACGCTTTTTGGCAGCTTCCGGATGATTGTAGGGATCATAACCACTGGGCCACTGGGGTAACCCAGCCAAAAGAGAGGCTTCAGCCAGGGTCAACTCCCGGGCTGGTTTAGCAAAAAAGGTCCGGGCAGCCACTTCCACCCCATAGGCTCCCTGGCCAAAATAGATAGTATTACAATACATGGTGAGAATTTCATCTTTACTGTATTGTCTCTCCAACTGAATAGCGTAAAACAGTTCTTTAATCTTGCGGGTTAAGGTGCGTTCATTGGTGAGGAACAAGTTTTTAGCGGTCTGCTGGGTAATAGTACTACCCCCGGCAGCTATCTTGCCGGCACGAATATTAGTTATTAAAGCACGCAGTATGCCAGTAAAATCTACACCATGATGTTTATAAAAGTTCTTATCTTCTATGGCTATTACGGCTGCCGTAAAGCTGTCAGGTATTTCCTCCAAAGAAATATTGATTTGGTTTTGTTCTGCCAGTCCTCGTATTGGGGTTCCATTGATATCATAAACAATCGAAGCTTGAGGAACCTGCAGTTCCGGCCAGTTAAAACTAAACCCTAAGGCTATTATCAGTATTAAAAACAGGGCTGAAATGGTTATAAACTTACGCATATTTCCCTCCTGCTGTAAATTTACCCTTCTTAGGAAATATTTATCCCCTTTATTGGTGATGCATGCTTCATCGATGATCACCGGGCTAGGGTGTTGACAACTTCACACGAATAGCAGTATATATTGAAGTTAGGAGTCTTAATTAGAGGTGGTGGTGAAATGGAACCTATACCGGAATATCGATCGTTGCGTAAGGAACAAATAATTACGGAAGGTCTTCCTGCCACCCCGGATAGCGGCTGACCTTCCGTTAAGGAGGGAGAGTCGTGATAAAGACTTATTACTATAACTATGAAGACAACTCCATGTACCATGACGTTGATCTGGAAAACCTGGATCAGCTACTGGAAAACCCTGATAGCCTTTTGTGGATAGACCTATACGATTGTTCGGCCGAAGAACTGCATTATGTGGGGGATTTATTTAACTTTCATCCCCTGGCATTAGAGGATTGTCTTCAGGAAAGTCCCCGGGCTAAGTTGGACAAATATGATGATTATCACTTCTTTGTTTTTCATGCCCTACGCTATTTTGAGGATGCCAAAGAAGAAGATGAGATAACCAGTACCGAACTGGATGTTTTTATGGGTCTCAATTATATTGTAACCATTCACCCGGTGGCCTTGGCAGCAGTGGGAAAAGTTGCCCGAATATGTTTAAGAGAAACTGAATTAATGAATCGCGGCCCGGAGTATTTGCTTTACCGCATCGTTGATAATATAGTTGACGACTACTTTCCTATAATTGATCGGCTGGGTGAACGTATTGATGATCTGGAAGATAACATTTTCCTAAACCGGGGCCAGGAAATTACTGAAGAAATACTAACCTTAAAACGAACTATTATCCTATTGCGTAAAGTATTAATTCCCCAGCGCAGAATTTTCGGCAATATTAATGGTCATTATTCTTTCTTTGTAAATGAAGAGAATCGTCCCTATTATTTGGACCTGGTGGACCATCTAGATAGCATCTTGGATACGGCCAATACCTACCGGGATCTAGTTAACAGTACAACAGAAACTTATTACTCTATTCTAACCGGTAGAACCAGTGAAATAATTACCGTGCTCACCATCATATCAATCATAATGATGCCTCTAACTGTGATTACCGGTTTTTTTGGGATGAATGTTCATCTGCCCGGTTCAGATAATCCCTATTACCTGTGGTTTATTTTACTCGGTATGATTACGGTAGCTCTTGGAATGATGGGCTTTTTCCGCTACCGCAACTGGATATAAAAAATTACCCTTCCTGCGTTTTACAGGAAGGGCTTTTTTTTACGAGTATTTTACGCAGATGTTACTGATCAATTCACCCACATCTTGCACATAGTCTTGGGCCATTTCAATATGTTCATATACTTCTCGCCACTTAATGATTGATATAGGATCGCTTTCGTGGTTCTCAAATAAATAAGCCACGCCATTGCGATACAGTAAATCCTGCCTTTTTTCCAACTGGCTTATTTCCTGACAACATTGCATAATCTGTTTTTTGTTCTGTTCAATATGCTCCAACATATGAAAAGCCTGCTCCTGAAGCTGCAGCGCTTCATACAGCACTTCCACCATTTCTATAACTCGTTCATCGGGTTGGCCAGCTTTATATAATATCATGCGGTCAATAATACCGGTAATATAGTCCAAGGTTGTAGAAAGCTTCTGTACCAATTGAAAAGCATCCTCGCGGTCAAAAGGGAGAATAAAGCTGGTATTCAAACGGCGTACCAGTTCCTGAATTATCCTGTCAGCTTCATGCTCCATGGCCGTAAGTTTGGCCATTTTCACATCCAGGTCAGTATAATCATATACCACGGTACGCAGAATCTCTCCACCACGTATTACCATGCGGGCACTTTCACGAAAAAGCGCAAAGAGTTCTACATCTTTTCTCCCAAACAGCCGCATCTATGCCCCCCCTAACCTGATTGTCGTCTTTAAATAACCATAATAAACCACTTCATGTCAGATGACAACTAGTTTTTATAAAGCTCTTAAATAATCGGGACGCAGGTAGCGGCGGTCATTGGTATCAATTATATGATTTATGAGATCTAGAATCTTTTGTTTGTCATCGGGCAAACGGCCTTTTATAGGCAGGTAATTGGAAGCATGATTACTGCGGAATTCACTGCCTTCAACTTCCAAGTTTTCGATCATGATGCGCATTTCATCCAGTATTTCAAAAGGTCCGGGCAGTTCAAATTCGCCGCGCTGCATACGCCGGTACAATTCAGTCCTGGGAACTACCATCAAGGTTAAGGCCCCGATATACTCTGGATTCATTTCGTTTAATATTTTGGCCGTGTTTTTAGCGTGTTCTACTGCCTTGGGTGTTCTGCCGGCCAGGCCTAGCAAAACCGTAACCGAAAGCTGGATACCAGCTCGTCGTAATCGCAGGCCGGCTTCCACCATTTCTTCATACGTTACACCTTTTCGGATATCTTTTAGCAGTTCCTCATCCCCAGTTTCCACACCTAGATACGCAATTGTCAATCCCGCGGCTTTCAAAGCAGTTAATTCAGACATGTCTTTTTTCAGAACCACATCGGGGCTGGCATAAACACCTACATGTTTCAGACTGGGGAAAGATTGATATAACATCTCCAGTATTTCCAACAATTCGTTGGTTTCCATAGCAATGGCATCACCGTCAGCCAAAAACACCTTTTCCAAATCGCCGTAATACAGTTTCGCCATTCTTATATCAGCTTTAATCTCTTCTAGCGGCCGTACCCGGTATTTTTTATCCTTGTACATGGCACAAAAGGTACAGCGGTTATGAGTACAACCTATTGTACATTGCAGAATATAACTTCTTGCTTCACTAGGTGGCCGAAAAATATTACCTTCGTAGCGCATAGACATCCTCCTTTATATAAATAGTTTAATACAAATTAATGATTTTAGTGAAACCGTTTACATTTTATCGATAATCATCAAGCCATATTTTCAGTTTGAACAGTAAAAATAATAAAGAGCACGAGCTTAATTAAAAAAGGAGGTTTTCAATTGGCAAGAAGACGCGGCATTATGTCCGAGCAATTAAAATATGAAATTGCTCGTGAACTCGGTGTTGACCAAATTGTTGCCACCGAAGGATGGGGCGGCGTTAGTTCAAAGAACTGCGGAATGATGGTCCACAAAGCTATCGAGATAGCCGAAAGAAGTCTTGCCCAGCAAAACGGATACTTGAAATAACTCGTGCTTACGGGGGATTATTCCCCCATTTTTCCCCAAATTTGAGGAGGTGATATTTTGATAGAAGCTGATACCCCTCTGGACAAAGTTTTGGAAATTCCCGGAGCCGAACAGGTATTTCGCAAATATGGTATAGCCTGTCTGGACTGAAGGGGTGTAAGATTTGAAACAGTCGAGCAGGGTGCTCGAGCCCACCATGTTCCCCTTGATAAATTGCTAAGTGAACTGCGTAAACTGGAACAGTACTAGGAGTAAACCTTAACCAATTTCTGAACTCATCTTAAATATGTCAGTAAAAGCTCCAAACCTGTCATTTATAATGTCATTGTTGTGAAAATAGTCGTTGTTGTGTCATCGCGAGGAGCGAAGCGACGTGGCGATCTGTTAACTCTAACCGTTAGTTGACTAGAGATTGCCACGCGCTGGCGCGCTCGCGATGACAGTATAGCTGTCTTTTGCACTAAAGCGAGGACAGTTTTCACAGCAATGGCATTAATGTGGTGCTGCGAGGGCTATTTCCCCAGTAAGAGTCCTCTGTTTACAGGTAATCGGTTTTTTTGTAATACTCATATACTTTTTGTATTTATAATCCTTACCGCATTGAGTACCGCAAGCAATGCTACTCCAGTGTCAGCAAATACTGCTCCCC
>JAKPGY010000055.1 GCA_029550685.1 Bacillota bacterium | reverse complement strand
GTTGAGCTTCCTCTAAACTGTCGGATATCAATACCCGCTGGGTCGCCCCATCCCAGGTTATGCTTTTGCCGAAGTTCTCCATTACCATACGCAGCGGAACATATGTATAATCGTTAATTATCAAGGGTTGTTGGTCATCGGTAAGTTGCTTGCCATTATAGAAAATGGTTACTCCCGGGTAGGCTTTAACGGTAAGCGCGTTAGCCCCGTATACCGCAGTGGCTCCAAAAACCAGCAAAGTCACCGCTGCCAGGATTAACATAGTTACTCTCTTTGTTTTGGTCATCCTTCATCCTCCTTTGAAACAAGCTGCTGCTTGTTTTTTCCATTTCATTAAGTATACTACTTATCGATGCACCTTTCACCTAATCAGTCTGATGATTATGACTCAAGATCGTTTTCCGGATCAGCCAGGTCCAGTTCAAACCAGAATTGTACTCCATCCGGAAGATTGATCACCCCATACCCGTTTTTATCCTTCTCCTGGATGGCGCGGACGATAGCCAGCCCCAGCCCATAACTTCCGTCAGTGCGGGTGCGGGCTTGATCGAGCTTGTAAAAACTGGTGAAAATCTTATGCAAGGCTTGATCGGGAATGGGTTCACCGGAATTATATACCGCTATATGGGCTTTATCTTCTACAATTTTGGCTTCTAGTTCGATTATGCGTCGTTCATCCATATGATCCAAAGCGTTATTAAGATAGTTGGTTAATATTTGTTCAGTGCGAGTTATGTCGGCGTTCACCAGCAGTTCATCCGGTTTATTTACTCCAAGCTGCACCTCCTTTTCTTCAAAAATGGGTTTGTATTTGGCCATAATGTTATCCAACAATAAAGATAGATCAAAGGCGACCTTTTCCAGGGTAAAAACTTCTGCCTCTACCTGGGAAAGATCCAGCAGTCCCTTGACCAGCCGGTTCATCTTATTGGCTTCATCTATAATTACATTGCAGTAGAATTCCTTGTCCTCTTCATTTTCCACTACGTTTACTTTCAAACCCTCAGCATAGCCTTGAATCAGGGAAATCGGGGTCTTTAATTCATGAGAAACACTGGAGACGAATTCTTTGCGCATTTCGTCAATGCGCCGTTCTCTTTCAATATCTTTACGCAAACGGGCATTAGCATCTTGCAGTTCACCGATGGCTTTGCTTAATTGGTCGGACAGCGAGTTTATACTGCTGCCCAATTCTCCCAATTCATCCCGGCTGGTAACGGAATACCTGCGGGAAAAATCCAGCTTTGCCATGCGCTGGGCTATATCGTTCAGTTCCACTATAGGTCGGGTGAAACTACGTGAAAACAAGAATACTGCCAGGGTAGCAATAATCATAGTAACAATACCGGTGTAGAGAAAGAACTTGTTGGCAATAGCTGCACTTTCCTGTATGGGAGCCAGAGGAGTACTGACAATCAAAAAGTTCTGTTCCCCGAAACGGCTGTACAGGTTCAGGGAACGCTCGTTATTAAAGGGATCTCCAGTTATTTGCACCGACTGACCTTTTAAGTTGGCCTGCATGAGCTGTTCCAGCACAATTTCAAACTTGGTCACTTCTGAGTTAGGGCTTGTGGAAGCATAAATCAGGGTTAAATCAGGCTGGATTACCAGAATGGTCAAGTTTTCCCGGCGTTCCAATATGGCCAGCTGCACTAACAGATCATCGGGATTTTCCGTAAATAACTTAGTAATATACTCACCCTGCTGTTTGAGCTCGGCGGTCTTTTGTTGAAGATAGTACTTTTCCAGGTAATTGGTATTCAACATCCAGGAAAAGAATACAAAGAAGCCTACCAATAAGGTCATTCCCAAAAATAGGCGCCAGCGTATGGAATTAATCATGGTCTACCTCAAATCTGTAGCCTACTCCCCGGACAGTCTGAATGTATTCTCCCCGGCTGCCCAGTTTGAGCCTTACTTTTTTTACATGGGTATCCACGGTACGGGGATCACCATAGAAATTGTAATCCCACACCGCATTCAATATCTGATCGCGGCTTAGGGCCCGTCCTTCATTGGCGGCCAAATAAGCCAGCAGTTCAAACTCCTTGGGGCTCAAGGAAATCATTTCGTCATCCACTTTCACATGGCGGGCATCCACGTCTATTTCCAAACCCGGATAGCTATAGACCGATCTGCTGCCAGCATTGGCCCTGCGCAGCAAGGCATGTACCCTTGCTATCAGGACCTGGGGGCTGAAAGGTTTGCTAATATACTCGTCGGCACCCAACTCGAAACCGAACAACTCGTCAGTTTCCTCCCCCCGGGCGGTCAACATGATAATAGGCAGCATGGATTTTTTGCGAATTTCCCGGCATACGGTCCAACCATCATAAACCGGCATCATAACATCCAGTATGACCAAACAAATATCAGGATCTGCCTCAATTAGTTCCAAGGCTTCCCGTCCATCCACGGCTTCCACGATCTGAAAGCCTTCTCTTTTTAAGAAATCACCCACTAGCCTGCGCATTCGTTCTTCGTCATCAGCGATCAAGATTTTCCTCATTATATCTCTCCTCCAGTATTGAACCTGACACAATACCTTGAGAATATTGTAAAACAGCAAACAAGCACTTGCCAAACTACGGTCCAGGAGAGATTTTTCCTAATCATATATCAAGGCCCTGCGTTGGCGGCAGGGCCAGTCAAAAGGAAGTTGGGAGGATTAGAGCACTGATGATGTGGTTTTTATAAGTACGCTAGGTGTGGGGCAGTAATCTTTACCAATACCAAGAACCAGGATTATGTGCTTTCCAGGTAGAGGTTCAGGCACATTTTTAGTATAGGCAGTCTCTGTGATCATTTTGTGATCACTAAGTGAAACTTTGTTCACCAAACCAATGTACGACTTACCAACCGGCTTATCCGCAAATCCAGCAGCCCAAGGAACTTTTTAGCCAAAACGATAGCTGATGCCAAAACCTCCCCGGGGATATTGCCATTTTACTATTCCCTTTTGTTGGCACATTACCCGGCAGGTACCGCACTCCAGGCAGCCGGCATAATCAAAAGATAGGTCACCGTTTTTATCCAACCGGTACAAAACTGCCGGACAGACGTACAGGCAGGGTTTGTCCGCACAATTGCGGCAAATTTCTACGTTAATGGCAATATGGGCGTTTTCCTCGTCAACATTAAACTTGTTGTTGCTTAACAATTCCGGAGCCGAAACAATATCAATGGTCATGCCGATCTAACCCCCTTCAGCCCGTCCTTGATCAGATTCCAGAGGGACAGCTTATTCTGTTTAAGGGCAGTCGTTATTATCTTCTTCATTTTCGGGGGAACCTTACCGTCCACCCGGTACATGCCCTGCATAACATCGGCAGCAAAGTCCGGGTACGGTCCATACAGGCGCTCAATATTCAGCAGGTCCCGGTAGCCCCGGACCGTTTTCATGGTAGGCAGGACCTGAAGTCTTTCCAGCGCTTTCATATATTCGGATCCTGCCAGCGCTGGATTGGAGGTGGCCAGGAGGGCTTCGGCGGCTGCCAGACCGCTTAGGATAGCCAGATCGATACCACGTATTGAACTGCCGGTATTAATTACAAAACCGGCTGCATCTCCAACCACCAGCAAACCTTCCCGGTACGGTCTTTTCAAAATTCCATCATAGCCATCTTCACTAACCAAATGGCCGCCGTATTCCACGGTTGTTCCTCCCTCAATCAAGGGATAAATAGCAGGATGCATTTTCAGGTGCTGGAAAATTTCATGAACCGAATGCCGGTGAGCAGCGACCTCTTCCGGCATAAAGACAGCTCCTAGAGATATGCTATCCCGGTTGGTATATAGAAAGCCTCCCCCGTGAATGCCTTCGGTGCAGCCCAGGATCATCCTGGCAACTCCTTCACCTGTTGCCAGGTTAAACCGTTGTTCTATAACCTCCGGAGGTAGTTCAATAACTTCCTTCACCCCTATGCCTACGCTTTGAGAAGCAATTTCCCCGCGCAAACCTGCCTTCCGGGCTATCAGGGAATTGACTCCATCCGCAGCGATAACTACATCCGCATACATTTCATCTTCGCCGGCGATTACACCAACTATCCGCCCATTCTTTTCGATTAGATCGTCTACCTTGATGCCGCCAACGATCATGGCTCCCATTTCCTCAGCTTTTGAGGCGAACCACCTGTCAAAACTGGCTCTTAAGATGGTATATGATTGCGGCACTTCTCCAGAGACAAATGATGGATCAATATACTCAACACACACCGCCCTTGGGCCGCTTATTATCATGATCTGTTCATGGCTTACTTTACGTTCCAGTTCGGCTTCAGCCGTTAGCCCTTCAGCCACCATTTCCAGCGCATAAGTATAGAAACGCCCGCCGGTCAGGTTTTTGGCTCCCGGCTGGTCGGCTCTTTCTATCACCAGGACCTCTCTTCCTTCCTGGGCGAGCTTATATGCGCAAGCGATGCCGGCCGGGCCTGCCCCGATCACAATGGCATCGAATCTTTCCTCACTCATGTTTTCCACTCCTTCGGTGATAGCGAGCGGCAAAACCGGATGATTATTGACTGTATTCTCTGGCTGATTGAGAAGGTATCGATATCCCGTATTGTTTCATCCTTCTGTAAACCGTTTGGCGGGTTACATTAAGCTGCTTTGCCGTTCTCGTTACATTCCAGTTGTTAAATAATAGAACTTGCTCCAGCTGTTCTTTGGCATCTGCTTCTGATAAATCGGTCTGCATACAGGAACTGAAGTTATGGGCTGCTTGCTGTCCAAACCTGTAAAAGTTGAGTTTACCATTTTCAGCCAGGACAAACGCCTTTTCTATCGTGTTCTGCAACTCCCTGACATTGCCCGGCCAGTCATACCGTTTCAACATGGCCAACATTTCAGGTTCAAGGGCCGGTCGAGGCTCCTCATACTGGGCTGCCATACAATCAAGAAAATAGTCGGCTAGAAGGGGAATGTCTCCCTTACGCTCCCGCAGTGGCGGCAAGGTAATAGAAATGACATTCAGGCGATAGTAAAGGTCTTCCCGGAACCTTCCTTTTTGAATCTCATCAGCCAGGTTTTTATTGGTAGCAGCAATGATGCGGACATCCAGTTTTTTCTCCTCTTTACCCCCAATGCGGGTAATAGTACGATCCTGCAGAAAACGCAGCAGATTCACCTGCATTTCGAAGGGCATCTCGCTGATTTCATCTAAAAATACCGTTCCCCCGTCGGCCAGCTCAAATTTGCCCATATGCCCCTGTTTATTGGCCCCGGTAAAGGCTCCTCCCTCATAGCCAAACAGTTCACTCTGCACCAGCTGGCTGGGAATAGCCCCGCAATTGATAGCCACAAACCGTCCCTGGCGCCCGCTGGCTCTGTGAATAGCTTCAGCCAGAACTTCTTTGCCGGTCCCGCTTTCGCCCTCAATCAGGATATTGGCCGCAGATTTGGCTGCCTTTTTAGCTATATGCTTTATCTCCAGCATTTCAGCGCTGTTGGTTACTATGGACTCAAAGGGATCTACCAATGCATTAGGGCTCTCCAGGGCGAGGGGCTCTTCTTCAGGAAGGCCGTTGAAAAGAATCAGCATCTGCCTGCCAAAGGGCGTCTCCATGGCCTGTACATTAACTACATAACATAGGATCCTCTTGGCCCAGCAGTTCAGGTAAAAATACTTTTCATGTCCTTGAAACAGTTTGTAAGGGCTGTCCCCGGAAATAAACTGGCCGAAGGACAAACCTTTAAGCAGGTTTTTGCTGCTGGTACCGGTCAGTTGCAGCAATCTTTCATTTACATTCAGTATCCTGCCTTTTTCATCAATAAGAATGGCACATTCCGACATAGCATCCATGAAGGAAGATGTATACTGGTTCAACAGGATCGCATAGTTGTACCGCTGCTGGGCCAGCTGGGTCACAATATAGAGAATGCTGGTTATTTCCTTATCGATAGGGTGATAGGAACTGACCCCCCAGAAATGCACAATGCGGCCCTGCTCATTGAAAATCGGCAAAAGCTGAGAACACATACCATCTTCGTAAGTAATTTGAATGGCTGAGCCCATTTCCAGATGTTCTCTCATCTTCGCATCACTATAAATCAGTTCTGCAGCCGGGCAGAGAAAGCCAACAATATCTTCACACTGGCTGGACAGAACTATCCCATTGGGATCAGTAATTATAATCTTAATATCACTGCTCACCTGTGATGCTGCATCCCACAATAAAGGATCGCTTAAAAACAGTGCCTCGCAATGCTCTGCCAGCCGGTGCTGCAGTTCTTCACTATTGATAATATGGTGGGTACGTTCAGCAATATTGATTCTCATGCTGTTCTTCATTATCTTCTCTTCTGTTTCAGCAATGATCTGATCCGGTATCCTATGCTTTTCTTTAATATCCCGCCATAAAATCTCCAGGTTTTGTAAATGGGCTTTTCCCTGCATGATATCTCTCCTTTGCAGACCAATACTCCAACCAGTCACCATTACTGATTTCAGTATAGCAGGCCCATTTTGCTAAAATAAATAGATAAACTATTCCGATTTTTTGTGTCTATACACAGCAATCCTCATCTTTGGTGATACCGGCAGGATGTATAACATCCTGCCAGTAAACACCTTATTCAAGGGGGGTCACCAACCACTTGATGCACCCGTCTTCCTTGTTCCCAAATACTTTGTATCCCTCCATGATATCATTGAGGGGTTTTTTGTGGGTCATAAGGAAGCGGGTATTTATTGTACCATCCTGTATTGCTGCCAGCATCTCTGGCATTCCTTCCGTTTCCTGAATACCATATCGCAAAGTAATTTTCTTGGTCATTAGCATATTCATGGGCATGGGCATCATAGGTACGGAGAAAATAGATACTGTAGAAAGAATGCCACTGGGCTTGGTAATGGCAACACATGTCTGCAGGGCTTCTTCCACACCGGCTGTTTCCACGGTAGCATCTACTCCCAGGGGGCCAACCAGTTCCTTAACCTTGGCATCAACGTTTTCAGTGGAAGCATTAATACCCAGATCTGCAATGCCTTCCTTAACAGCCAAATCAACTCTTTCCTGAATCAGGTCGATAGCAATAACTGTCTTGGCTTTGAACATCTTTTTGGCTAACAAACAAGAACACAGTCCCACCGGGCCGACACCGACTACTGCAACTGTTGAGCCTTCCTTTATCTCAGCATTTTTAACTCCAAACCATGCTGTGCCCAGCATATCCGGCAGCATGATAATATCTTCTTCGCTCATGCCGTCGGGAATCGGTATAAGCTGTCCTTCCAAGTCGGCAAAGGGAACCCTGATATACTCGGCATGGCAGCCGTCCAGAGTTCCGATGCTGCCAAAAATCCCGCCCCTTACACAAGCGGAGCGGATACCAAGTTTACAGAAAACACATTCCCCACAGCTGGCTCCAGCTTTAACCACGCAACGATCGCCCACTTTGAACTTCTTCACTGCATCACCGGTTTCCACGATCTCAATGCAGAATTCATGCCCCATGGTTCTGGGATAAACGGCAGTTGCTAGTTCTCCGTTTACATAATGAATATCACTGGTGCAGATAGCGGCAAGAGTTACTTTACCGATTACATCAGTAGGTTCTAGAATTTTCGGTACGGGAATATCCTTCAGGCCATACTTACCAGGGCCTTCACATACTAATGCTTTCATGGTTTTTTGTTGCATGCTTTATACCTCCCCTATGATGCAGTTTCTCATGGCTATCTATATACCTTTATAAACAGGCTCACGTCCCTGAGCCACAGCAGCATTCTTTTCTTTAAAGTCCTCACTCAAAGAGCCCAGGCACAGGTAATCGGCTTCAATCTGGAAATAGGTATCCATGGTGTAATCATAGAGACGATTGGAGATTTGCTTGATATGGTTAATACCCACCGGAGATTTGGAGGCAATAACTCTGGCCAGGGAAAGCGCTTCTTCATAAAGCTGATCTCTGGGTACTACTTTATAAACCATACCCATCTCCAAAGCCGTCTGGGCAGTAATCGGTGCAGCCGTCATAGCCAGCACTTTGGCTTTCTGGGGGCCTACCAAATGCTGCAAAACCCAGAGACCTCCCGTATCCGGAGAAAGAGCATAGTCGGCAAACACCTGCATAAACCAGGCTGTATCGGCAGCAATAACAATATCACTGGCCAGCAGCAGGTTGCAGCCGCCTCCCACACAACCGGCTTCGGCAATTCCGATAATAGGTTTGGTCATAGTCATCATCTTTTTTACAACATTGCTAATTTCCACCATTATCTTACGGCCGGCGCGCAGGTTTACAGCAAGTTTGGACTTGATAACACTGATATCACCAGGTCCAAAACTCCATTCGCCGGTTCCCTGCAATATAACTACTCTCACTTCATCATCCCAGTTGGCTTCATCCAGGGCTTTACCTAATTCGTCGATTAGCTGCTCGGTAATCCGGTTCTTGTTTTCCGGGCAGTCCAAGGTTATGGTGGCGATGGGGCCATCCTTGGCATAGGTCACCACATGATCGTACAGCTTCTCATAATCCTGATACATACTGATCCACCCTTCCCTTCATTAATTTTGATCAGACATTTAGAGCATTTTGTTTTTCATCATAATGGAGATCTGCTCGTTCAGGGCTTCGATGGAAGCACCGCCAATGGCCAGAACTTTAGCGTCGCGCCAGAAGCGCTCAATACCAGTATCTACAATACATCCTACCCCACCAAACAGCTGGATAGCCTCCCTGGCAACAGCTTCGGAGACTTCGGCTCCCTTGGCTTTCAAAAGACGACCTTGGGCCAGGCAGAGATGGCCCTGATCTTTCATGGAAAAAACACTGTATACCAGAGCACGCAGGGCTTCGATATCACTCCACATTTTAACCAGCTTGTGCCTGGTCACCTGGAAACGGTCGAACATCGATTGCCCGCACTGTACCCTTTGCATACTGTAATCCAGGGCTGCTTCGTAGCAAGCTTCCGCCATTCCCAGGCCAACTGGTCCGCAGGTCAAAAATTCATTGGTAGAACTAATAAACAATGCCTGCATTCCGCCATGTAATGGGCCTAACAAATTTTCTTTGGGAACGCGGCAGTTTTTGAAAGAAATACTCCCGGTGGCAGAACCGTGCCAACCTAGTTTGACTTCAGGTTTGCCAATCTCCAGGCCAGGGGTGCCAGCCTCCACAATAAAAGCCGACATACCGGACCGGGTAGCCGGATCAATCTTTTCACCGGTAACGGTCATAACGATGTAAACATCAGCAACCCCTATATTGGAAATGAGTACTTTGGTTCCATTGATAACAAAGTCATCACCATCAGCCACAGCTCGGCAGCTGTATTCAACCTGGTTTGAACCTCCCACCGCTTCGGTTTGAGCACAGGCCAGTATTATTTCACCCGTTGCTGCCGGGGCCAAATACTTGGCTTTCTGCTCGGGGGTGCCCAGCATCAGCAACAGTTCCCCGGCCAGCACACTATGGGCTCCCATGGCAATGGTTAATACCGGCATTACTTTGGCTATTTCTTCATTTACCAAAGCCAGGGTAGTATAGTCCCCGCCCAGACCGCCATATTCTTCTGGAATGTTAATACCCAGCAGACCTAATTCACCAGCCCGCTTAAACTGTTCCAGCGGAAATTCGCCGCTTTTATCAATTTGCAATGCAACCGGCTTTAACTCTTTCTGGGCGAAATCCCTGGCCACATTACGTATCAGTTCTCTTTCTTCATTCATGTACCACATTCTCATAACCTCCCCAAATTGACTTTTCTGTAAAGATCCACAGGTTTTCTGTGCTGTTCCTTATTACAGATTCCGAATAGCTTCAGTAATTAAAGGCACTACTTCGTACATATCACCGACGATTCCATAGTCTGCTGACTTGAATAGAGGCGCTTTTTCATCATTGTTGACAGCCACTATAACTTTGGCCTCACGCACTCCATATACATGTTGAACTTGTCCGGAAACACCTATCCCGATGTAAAGCTGTGGTTTAATAACCTGTCCGGAGATCCCGATATATTGTTCCGGCGGCAGCCAGTGCCTTTCCTCAGCAATCCCTCTGGTGCATCCCAGTTCTGCTCCTATAGATTGCGCCAATTGCCGAACCATTTCCAGATCTTCTTCCTTGTCCATTCCCATCCCGACGCAAACAATCTTGTCAGCTGCAGTCAGGTCCACACCTTGTTTAACAACCGGCTCCCTGGCTACTAATTTAACCCTGTTGTCAGCATCAAGCTGCAGGCTGGTAATGGTGCCGGCTGCTTTTTCCTGCTTTTCGAACATTCCTGGTCCAACTGTCACTACGCTAATCCCGGAAAGGGTTTCAGAGGATACCAGCAGCCCTCCATAAGTCATTCTTTGGCAGATTAGGTCTGGCCCTACAATTTGCAGATAGGAAACATCACTAGCCATAGCACAATCCAGATAGCCGGCTATACTGGCCGCCAGATTTCTTCCCCGGGCAGTAGCTCCGATTAGAACCTGTTCAATCCCTTTATCCTTAATAAATCCGGCCAATGCCTTGCCATAGGCTTCAGGCATGTCACTGGCCCCTTTTACCACGCACACATCCGCACCGCAAGAAGCCAGAATACCAGCATCTTCTTCATTAAAGGTGATAGCAGTTACTGCTTTGCCGGTAGAAACCGCATAACTAATCAGTTCTTCTGCCAGGCCAGTCTGCTCACTGTATACTAAAATCCCGGCCATTACAAAACACCTTCCTTTCTCAGGGCAGCTACCAGTTGCTTGACTCTTTCAGCGGCATCTCCCTCGGCAAAGACAATGTTCTTGCGGTTGGTTTCATAACCTTTAACAGAAGTCACCCAACTCAAAGGAGTGGCATCGGTAATTAGATCGGCTGCTCGCCATTCTGTAACCGGCTTTTTCGAGGCAGCCATAACTGCTTTCAGTCCTGGAATATCTGGCACATTGGCTTCGGGCAATACGGCGATTATGGCTGGAAATTCAGCGGATACTGTTTCCACACAATCATCTAGCTTTCTGGTAACCGTAACCGTGTTGCCGTCAATGCTTATCTCTTTGGCGGAGGTAATTACCGGCAGATCCAGCAGCGCTCCAAGGCGAGGAGCGGTTTGCCTGGCATAGGTATCCGCAGCACCTTCAGCGCAAAACACCAGACCAATATTGCCAATGCGTTTTATGGCTTCAGCCAGCACTTTGGCAGTGACAACAGCATCAGCAGTATCCGCTTCATCTCCGTGCACCCAGTACCCCTCTTCCAAGCCGCGCGAAAGCGCATCCTTAAGCGATGGTTTCGACTTCTCATTGCCAAAGGTCAGACCCACAGCCCTTGCGCCGGCAGCTTTTGCTGCCTGAACTGCAGCTTCAATAGCGTTTTTATCGTATTCACTGATTTTGCCCTGAGCTTTGGACATATCTACCGACAAATCTTGATTAATGCGGATGTCTGCTTCATCTACAACCCACTTGTAGCAAGCAACCATATTGAGCACCGTAATATTGCCTCCTATCGTCTTTTCTGCTTTTCCTTCAATTTGCAAAGAGGAGATCTGACCAACTATAATCTCCGGGTTATGTTATTTGAAAAAAGAAGTTCCCCCTTTCCATATCCGTACTCTGAGCGGTTAAACTCAAGCCTGTAAAATGGTGAAGCAAATACTGTGCCAACAACAGAAACTCCTGTAAATCGCGTTTTAAGACAACCTATCATGGTTTACTCCTGTAACATATAACATCTCGCGGACGTATAGCGGACACCATCAGATACTCCCCCACACTATATGCGCAAAAAAACCACCCTATAGATTGAACTATAGAGGTGGTTTTTTCTCTTTTGCTGTTTTCAGGATTTTTAATTTATCAATGAGGGTATTGTGGTTCTGAAGTTTTTATTCCACGGTCACACTTTTGGCCAGGTTGCGGGGTTTATCCACATCAGCCCCCCGCAAGACTGCCATGTAATAGGCAAAGATCTGCAATGGCACCACTGCAGCTACTGGTGCCAGCAGGGAATCTACATTAGGAATCAGGATTTGTTCATCACATTCCTGGCAGTCTTCCTGTAAATTTTCCTTGCAGATAGCAATAACCACAGCGCCTCGAGCTTTTACCTCTTTAATGTTGGACATAGATTTATCTACCAAATGATCCTGACTAATAACAGTAAGTACTGGAACACCCTCGCTGATTAATGCCAGGGGTCCGTGTTTTAGTTCCCCTGCTGCATAAGCTTCCGCATGGATGTAAGATATTTCTTTTAGCTTTAGGGCTCCTTCCATGGCTACGGCATAGTCAAATCCCCGTCCCAGAAAAAAGGTGTCCTGAACATTGGTGTATCTGGTAGCCAGGGTTTTTATTTTCTCTTCCTGTTCCAATACAGTCTCCAGCACCTGGTCCATTTTTGCCAGTTCGCTGCCCAGCTTTTTCAAATCATCTGGAGAAACGGTCCCGCGTTCCTGGGCCAGGTACAAGGCCAGAAGGTACATGATTACCAGCTGGGTAGTGTAAGCCTTGGTGGAAGCCACCGCAATTTCCGGTCCGGCATGAGTATAGATTACCTTGTCAGCTTCCCGGGCTACTGAACTGCCCACTACATTGGTTACGGCCAGGACCTTCACCCCATTGCGTTTAGCATGGCGCAAGGCGGCCAATGTGTCGGCCGTCTCTCCCGACTGGCTTATGACAATCATCAGTTGATCAGGTTGCCAGATTATATCCCGGTAACGAAACTCAGAAGCAATATCAGTTTCCACCGGTATATGCGCCATCTTCTCTATAGCCAAACGGCCTACCATACCGGCATGAAATGCTGTGCCACAGGCGACAATATAAATCTTGTTTATACCCTGAAACAGGTTTTCTAACTCCAGATCACTCAGGTCCACCCGACCATCTTTTATACGTCCTCGCAGGGTCCGGCGCACTGCTTCCGGCTGCTCATGAATCTCTTTGAGCATAAAGTGCTCGTAGCCGCCCTTTTCTGCGGCCACCGCATCCCAGGTTACCGTGAATACTTCCTTGTTAATGGGCCGGCCCTCAAGGTCGGTAATTTTGACTTCACCAGAGGTCACCACCGCCAGTTCATTGTCCTCCATAATATATACCTGACTGGTCCGGCCTAATATGGCGGGAATGTCCGACGCCACATAGTTTTCTCCTTCTCCCAGGCCAATTATCAGGGGACTGTCCTTTTTAACCGCCACCAATTTGTCCGGTTCATCCTGGCACATAATGGCCAGAGCAAAGGAACCCTGCAGATCAGCCAGGGTCTTGCGCACGGCTTCTTCCAGGGAACCGTTATAATAGTGTTCCAGCAGGTGGACAACCACCTCGGTGTCAGTCTCGGAAACAAAGTCATGTCCTTCTAAAATTAGATCTTTGCGTAATCCAGCATAGTTTTCTATGATTCCATTGTGCACTACCGCAATGCGTCCGCTGCAATCGCTGTGGGGATGAGCATTATTGTCACTGGGAACCCCATGGGTAGCCCAGCGAGTATGGCCTATACCAATGCTGCTGACCGGAAGTTCCCCTATGGACTCGGTCAGATCAGCCAGGCGTCCCTTTTTCTTTTGTATACACAAACCGTTATCCTGCAGGGTGCATATGCCGGCTGAATCGTAACCGCGGTACTCCAGTTTGCTCAAACCGTCCAGTATTACTGCAGTAGCATTTCGGTTGGTACCTATACATCCCATAATTCCACACATATATTTATTCGCTCCTTATCAACTCATGAAAAATATTAACCCTTTGCGGCATAGAGCTGCGATCAGGGAATATACCAAAGAGTGTCATCGCTGTGAAAATGGCCTTCGCTATCATCGCATAAAATAAAATTCCTTAATTGTCATTGCGAGAAGCGCAGCGACGAAGCAATCTCTACGCCAATCTAAGCCGACCATGGCTTGGCAGGGTGTTAGGCTGGATGCGGGAGCATTAGCCGGCTCGCTCCAGTACTCGCAATTATTACCTGTGGCACAGGCCACGTTAAATGAAAAGTTTCCTTTTGTGTCATTGCGAGCGCAGCGAAGCAATCTCTAACGGTGCCTGGAGGTATCTTGACGAGATCGCCACGGCACTTCGTGCCTCGCGATGACACGTAAGAAAAGCTTCTTTGCAAGGCTGCGTAGCTCCGCTCCTCGCGATGACAAATAATATTCTTTTGGGTATTGAATCATTTTCTCATCAATGTACATTTCAATCCACGATGCAGCCCTTTGTCCCGGCCATTGCTGCCCGGTTTTGTAGCTGCACTGACGATGGTGGTGCACCGGGGGGAACCCGCCGAAATATCGATTAACCCCCTCCTCGTCACCCGCAGACAACAAACTCATACGGGTCTGGCGCTTCATTATACTCACTTGCTTATCTCCCGCCTCCTTGAAAGCTTAGTTTTGTTGGGCTGTTTGTATAGCTTCCTGAATCTGCGCAATCACCTCCTCCAAGATCTGCTCCTGGGGCCCCTGGGCCATTAAGCGCACCAGTGGTTCGGTGCCGGAGGGTCTAACCACCAGCTTTCCTTTCTCACCCAGCTTCTGTTCCGCTTCCTGCAGGGCGGCTAATACCAAGGGATGATTCAATATTTCTTCCTTGTTATCCAAGCGTACGTTGACCAGCTTCTGGGGATACTTTTTCATTTCCTGAGCCAGCTGGGACAACCTCATACCGGTGCGTTTCATTACTTCCACCAGTTTTACGGAAGTAAGGAGTCCATCACCGGTGGTAGCATGCTGAAGAAATATTATATGTCCTGACTGTTCTCCTCCGATTATAGCCCCGGTTTCCTGCATCTTCTCCAGCACATAGCGATCACCTACCTTACAGCTATCTACTACCACGTTCTCCCGGCGCAGGGCGATATCCAATCCTATGTTGCTCATTACGGTAGCCACTACCCGGGCTGGCTGTAAAACCCCCCGGCGTTGCATATCCAGGGCGCAAATGACCATAATGTGGTCACCGTCCAGCTCCTGCCCCTGTTCATCAATGACGATGCAGCGGTCCGCATCTCCATCATAGGCAATCCCCAGGTCAGCTTGTTGCTCTATCACTGCCTGGCGCAAGCTTTCGGTGTTGGTAGAACCACAGCGTTCATTGATATTAACCCCGTTAGGAACATTATTAATAGGAATTACCCGGGCACCCAGCCGGGTAAAAAGTTCCGGTCCCGCCTCATAGGAGGCACCATTGGCACAGTCAATCACAATCCGAAGACCATTTAAGTCCTGGGGCAGAGTATAGCATCCGGTAAGATAGCTGATGTAGTTGTTTAGGGCTTCTTTGACATCATATACTTGACCTACATCTTTCCCAGACGGACGGGGCAAACCATCCACACCGGCCAGGACCAGCTCTTCGATCTCGGCTTCCACTTCATCGGGGAGCTTGTAGCCGCCGGGGCCGAAGAATTTAATACCGTTATCTTCAACTGGATTGTGGGATGCTGAAATTACAATCCCGCAGGAAGCCTGGTACTTTTGGGTCAGATAAGCCACCGCCGGAGTAGGAATTACCCCCACTGTCAAAACATCGGCGCCAGTGGAACAAATTCCCGCCATTAAGGCTGCTTCTAACATATCCCCGGAAATCCGCGTATCCTTGCCCACCAGTATACGGGGTCGCTCTCCTGAACTGCGGCGGGCCAGTACATAGCTGCCTGCTCTCCCCAGGGCAAAAGCCCTTTCCGGTGTCAATTCCACATTAGCAATGCCGCGAACTCCATCAGTACCAAATAGAACTCCCACTGATATATCCTCCTTAATAACTGCTGCTATTCAACCCTGGTTAAATCTACCCTAGGCAAATCACGACCTCTGGTTATACTGCTGTCATTAATAGCAGGTTGTTGTTCAGGCCATCGATAGGTGGTGATAATCTGCTCGGCTACTTTTAAACCGTCTACGGCTGAACTGACAATACCTCCGGCATATCCAGCTCCTTCCCCGCAGGGATACAGGTTTCTAATATTAACGGAACAAAAATCACTCCCCCTTTCAATTCTTAGGGGAGCCGAGGTGCGAGTCTCCACCCCGGTAAGTATAGCCTGTTCATGGATAAACCCTTTCATACGAAGATTCCAGTACCTTAGACCCCTCTCCATAACCTTCCCCAGGGGAGGAGGCAAAATTTCCCAAAGGTCAGCTGGAGTGATTCCCGGCTTGAATGTAGCCAGAGTATTGTCAAGATTATCAGCATACCTTCTTTCTAAAAAATCGGTCAGTCGCTGGGCAGGAGCCCGGTAATTGCTGCCCCCCAGGCAATAAGCTTTTTCCTCTAAGTCTTGCTGAAACTCCATACCTCCCAGAGGGGTATTATTCCAGTCCCCCGGGAAGACAGTCACTACTAATGCACTGTTAGCCACCCCCGAATCCCGGGCAAAATAGCTCATGCCATTAGTGACCAACTGCCCCGGCTCAGAGGCGGCCCCCACCACATAGCCTCCCGGGCACATACAGAAAGTATATACTGAACGGCCCAGCGCTTTATCCTGATAGGTCAGGTGGTAATCGGCCGGTCCCAGCCGCGGGTGCCCGGTATAATCACCATACTGTACCTTATCTACCCAGTCCTGGGGATGTTCCACCCGCAGACCTACTGCAAAAGCCTTGGGGATTATTTGTACTTGCCGCTCCTCTAACAAGCGGTATACCCTGCGTGCACTGTTACCAACGGCAAGAACCAGCACCGAACAGGGAATTTCGACACGGTTATTTATTACTATGCTTCGCAGCGACATTTTGTTAATACTGATATCGGTCAAACAAGCCTGGAAGTAAAACTCCCCGCCCAGATCCAGGATTTCCTGGCGAATGCTTTTTACCACCTGCCTGATAATGTCGGTGCCCACATGGGGTTTCTTTAAATACCGGATTTCCTCAGGCGCCCCGTGCTCAATAAATGCTTCTATAACATAATCCACACGCTCATCACCAATGCGGGTGGTCAGCTTACCATCGGAGAAGGTCCCGGCTCCCCCCTCACCATACTGGGCATTGGCCATAGGATCTAGTTTCCCATACTGCCAGAAGGACTCTACCGCTGCTACCCTTCTATCCATATCAGCTCCCTGTTCAATGATCACCGGCCGGTAGCCCTGCCTGGCCAGCAACAAACCGCAGAAAAGCCCGGCTGGTCCGGAACCCACGATTATGGGAGCCACCGGGAGTACCTGGTCTCCCTTCTTCCAGGTTGGTCTGGTTCGATCTGTTTCCCGGGTAATATCGGTGCTGTCGAAAATACCAGCATCCAATTGCACATCATCCGCTATCTCAATTTCAATGGTATAAGTAAGGAAAACCTGTTTACGGCGGGCATCAACAGCCTGTTTTATCTTACTTACAGTAAGGATAGCTTTTTCTGTCACCCCGATACGCCGGGCCGCTTCCTTGACAAGGTCATTTTCGCCGTGTTCGAGAGGCAGACGCAGCCCTCGAACTCTTATCTTCATATCGATTCCTCCTGATCTGGAGTTTGACCTAGTATTTCCACGGATACTTTTACCTGTTCGGGATAGCCCCGTAATCCCTCCGGTAAGGTTATGGTCACCGTCTCAGTAAATGACTCCCGCCGATCCTGGAGGTCAACCGGATCGGTCTGAATCTGGGTAATCGGTTGTATCTGAACCGGGTTCCCCACTATGGTTATGGTCTCCGGTTCCAGGGAAACTGTACCCACCTGCAGGCCTTCGGGCAGCTGTCCAGTCAAATTAGGCTGAAGGGGAACGGTCTTGGTTTCCATTTTTTCTTGAATTACAGCTACCACCTGTGCATGATCAGGTACCAGACGTATTCCCTCTGTAATCTGATTGCCGTTTACATCCTTAGCTATTAATGGTGCATTAAAAATAGCCAGATTGGAAGCCTGGGCCAGATTAACCTGGCAGACTACAGTACTAACCCGGCTTACCGCTTCATCATCACCCTTTACCAGGCATTTATCCGGTGATACCAGGATGTCCAGCACTTCGTAGCCGGCAGGAGGATTCTGGACTACCTGGTGAACGATACCCACTACGTGCTGATAGGTTTTGCGCACCACTACATCTATCCGGTCCGGTTCCACCCTGGTAAACAGAGAACCACTTACCGGCTCCACGTGAACCGGTACATTATGAGTACCTTCTCCCAGACCGGCCATATCCACATAAGCCTTTACCTTTTCCGGTTCCTGAAATACACCCCATAAACGCACCGAAACCTGAGCGGGACCGTCTACAGTCAGGCCTTCAGCCAAGTGTATGTAATCCAGGTCTACATCCAGCACACTCTGCCGGGCGGAAAGTTGACCCTGGTTCATAACATAGAGCCAAAGCAGGATGGCTAAGACTACGGATATTATCTTAAGGCCGGTGTTCCTGGGCTTCGCTGGCGGCGTTGCCATCTTCGCTCCACCTCCTTGGGGAAAAGCCACTGCCGGATTCCCGGTTCTTGTATATCATTTCTCTATTTAACCATTCCTTTAAGGCAGAGGCGTCCAAGTACCTGCTCAATTTACCGGCCGCTGCCGTGGAAATGGCTCCGGTTTCTTCCGACACAATAACCGCAATAGCATCCGAAACTTCACTAATACCAATACCCGCACGGTGGCGTGTTCCTAATTCCTTGTCCAACAGGGGATTACCACTTAAGGGCAGGAAAACAGCAGCTCGATCTATACGCCCCTGGCTGATCAGCACTGCGCCATCATGAAGGGGAGTGTTGGGTACAAAAATATTGATTAATAACCGGGATGATACCTTGGCATCCAGCTTAACACCGCTGTCCAGGTATTCCTCTATATCATTCTGCCGGGTTAGGATTATTAAAGCTCCTACCCGGTTGCGGGAAAGAACCGCTGCCGCATCACATATTTCACGGATTACTAACTCCATGTCACTAGAAAGAGAACCCCGCCGGCTGGAAGAAGTAAAAAAGTTGCCCTGTCCTATCTGTTCTAATAGGCGGCGCAGCTCCGGCTGAAAGACAATGGGCAAAGTAATGGCAAAGATAATCCAGGTTTTTTCCAGCAGCCAATTAACCATTTCCAGCCGTAATATACTGGAAACCGCTGAAAAAACCAGGAGAATTACCAGCCCTTTAAGAAGTTGTTCCGCTCGTGAGCCTTTGATAACACCTAACAAACGGTAAAACACGTAGGCGATAATGGCAATGTCGATAATATTACGCAGAATGTCCCAGGGGCTGGCAAATATACCGGACAGGAAACTAAAATCCACATTGATTCTCCCTTTAACATCAATTCCTGTTGTTAGTATGCTGATTATCCCTGGTGGTTACCTATCAGGAAACTGGGGGTAATGAAAAACCGCCAGCATACCTTCCTGTACCTGAATAACCGCAGTTGAGTCAGTCATGATATTGGAAACGGCGTAAGGGTTTCGGCTTTCTAAGACTACTTCCTGCAAAGGGTATTCAAAACCAATTTCGGTCACTCCCTGAGCGATGTCAGTCAAAGCCAGGACCGATACTATATCCCCTGCTGTTCCCGCTAGTTCCAAACAGCGATTAACTATATACACCTGGTAATCCGGATGATAATGCATTATACTATAGCCCTTTTGCACCATATCCATGCAGCAGTACAAGTTGGACAGAGTATGATCCAAACGGCCACCCAAACTTCCTATCAAGGTGATGCTATCGGCACCCTTCTCATCAGCAGCGCCTAAAGCCAGCTGGGTGTCGGTAAAATCCTTGCGTTTAGGATACTTCAAAATTGGCACTTCCAGCCGGGTATAGTGCTCCAATACTTTGGGATAAATAGAATCCATATCGCCTATGATACAGTTCGGAACGATTTCCAGCTGGTAAGCATAGTTGGCCCCGCCATCGGCACAAATGATTGACTCACTGTTATCTATAATCGATCGATAACGGAATAGAGCGGCATATTCACCATTAGTCAAAATGGTACACTGCATGATCATACCTTCTTTACGATGATTCCCGATAGTTCATATTATATCAAAATGGTTATACAATCATAGTCCACAAGATATGGCTTGCCAATTCATGATTCTATACGTTAATTACCGGCCAGTCTTTCACCGGTATTAGCGGGGCAATATGGGTATCGCCCCCTGCTTTTAATAAATTGACAAAGAAAAAGTGGTTCTTTATAATGCAATTATTGACTAGAGAACAAAGGAGGGATTCTGCATGGCTTATGTAATCAACGATGAATGCATCTCCTGCGGAGTATGTGCTGACGAATGTCCCGTAGCAGCCATCAGTGAAGGCGATGACAAGTATGTTATAGACCCTGATCTTTGCACCGATTGCGGTTCTTGTGCAGACGTATGCCCGGTTGAAGCTCCTCAGCCGGAAGAATAAATCCAGACTATCTATAGCCTGTGTTTTAAGCCATTTATCCGATTAAGGGCTTATAAATAAAATTAAAAACCCGTATTTTTACGGGTTTTTTATGTTAACCGGTGTTAATCTCACTCAGGCTTGGCGATAACCACCTGATTACGGCCTTTTTTCTTAGCCACATATAGGGCATCATCGGCTGCCGATATTAAGTGGTCGGGATTACCGCTTGGATAATCCTCTAGGCACGCTACTCCCAGACTGGCGGTAACAGAAATCAGCTGCCCATGCTGGGGAAGTTCCGTATAACACTGGCTGATATCCATACAAACTCGGTCAGCTATGCTCTGTATGCGGTTTTTCCCCACCCCTGGGAATCCCAGTATAAACTCTTCACCACCATAACGACCAGCAAAATCATACCGGCGGCAAGACTTTTGCAGGCAGCGGGCTACGTTCTGTAAAACCCGGTCACCGGCTAGATGACCGTAGCTGTCATTAATGGTCTTAAAATAATCAATATCGGCAATGATAATACCCAAGCCAGTGCCTTCCCGTAGGGAACGGTTTATCTCTATTTCCAGCTTTTCCATAAAAGCCCGGCGATTCAGCAGTCCGGTTAAATAATCAATGCGGGCTAATCCTAGAATACGTTCTTCCAGATCAATAATACGCTCGCCGATTTTCAAGCGATATTTTAATTCGTCGGGGTTAAAGGGCTTAACAATATAGTCATCAGCTCCCGCTTCCAGGCCTTGGACAATATCTTCTGGCCGGTTACGGGAAGTAAGCAAAATAATATAGGTGTAGCGAGGTTTAACTTGCTGGCGCACCATGGCACAGATTTCAACGCCATCTAATCCCGGCATCATCCAGTCCAAGATAACCAAATTTGGTGGGTGATCCTGCTGCATAATATTCCAGGCCTCATTTCCGTTCTTGGCAGCGATCACCTGATATCCCCAGTCTACCAGGACATCATGCAAAACACGCCGGGATAAGGCATCATCGTCAGCAATTAAAACCTGCACATTTCCACCTCTTCCGCTATAAAAATGAAATCGTTGCTTTGCAGACGGGAACTGTAACCTTTGGAAAATAGGCGAATAGTCCTATCCTATCAGGATAATTATACCACTAATTACCGCCAGCATTGCACTCCATTGCACACTATTATTATAGCCATTAAAATAACTTATGCCAAAATTTTCTACAGTTACTTAACTGTCCGGCGGGCAGCTTATTTTAACCCGGGAAAGTTCAGCTGACGCAAGGCTTCATATAGAATAATGGCCACTGAGTTACTCAAGTTCAGAGAACGACCTATATCCAGCATAGGAATTCTAATGAGCTGATCCGGATAGGAGTTTATGACTGACGCCGGTAATCCCCGGCTTTCTGCTCCAAAGATAAGCATATCATTCCATTCATATTTTATCTCCTGATAACCACGCTCCGTGCGAGTAGTGGCCAGCCATTTTCTATGCTGGGGGAAAGCCTGCCACAAATCATCCAGGCTGTCCCATAGATGCACCTCTACTTTGTCCCAGTAATCAAGTCCAGCCCTTTTCAAATAGCGGTCCTCTACTGAAAAGCCCAGCGGTTTAATAAGATGCAGTACGCTGCGGGTCAAAGCGCAGGTACGGGCGATATTTCCAGTATTCTGCGGTATTTCAGGTTCTACCAGTACAATATGCACCCGGTTCATCTCCCTCAATTGGTTTACCGGTTAAATTATATATTACCCTCTCTTCTTAACCAAACCATAATACGTTTGCAGTTAATGTTCATAACCGCAGATCATCCGGAAACACTATAGAAAAATAAAGGAGGGATCAATTTGAATATTAGAAGAAGCCAAGGGCTGCTCCTGGCAGCAGTACTGGTATGTATTGCTGGTATAATAATAGGCTGCCAGCCAACAGCACAAAAACCCGACCCCCGGAAAATGTCTCCGGAGGTGGCCAAATACGACCAAGAACCTACCATCAGCCTTTACCGCAAGGACACAAAATCTAAAGAAGAAGTGAAGCTGGAAGAATACCTTAAAGGTGTAGTGGCTGCCGAGATTGGTCCGAAATTTCCGATGGAGGCTTTGAAAGCTCAGGCTATAATCGCCCGCACGGGGACCTTATGTTTAATAGAATACGAAAATGGAACCCGTGACAAGCATGGTACCGATGCCAGTGATGATCATACTGAATTTCAAGCATACAACGAGGACTTAATCACTGATAAGATCTCTAAAGCAGTGGAGGCAACTCGCGGCCAGGTATTAACCATCGACGGCAAGTTTGTGTATGCCATGTTTCATTCGGTATCCAATGGCAAGACGGCTTCCATGGCGGAAGGGTTTCCCAAGCTGGCGGATAAAGCTCCTTATATAGTACCGGTAGAAACCAGCGGTATTAAGCTGGCCCCCACCAAATATAAGAATTGGACGGTAAAGGTACCTGTTTCAGAAGTAAAAACCATTTTGGGAGATAAAGCTGGCGACTTAAGTGACATACGGGTCAGCAAGCGGGGCCCCTCCGGCCGGGCTACAGTGATAACCGCTGGGCAAGCTTCCATACCAGCCGTAGATCTGCGCCAGGAAATTGGCTTTGACCGTCTTTATTCCACTGCTATCAGTGACATATCGGTAAAGGACAATTATGTGGTGTTTAAAGGCAGCGGCTGGGGACACGGTGTAGGTATGGAACAATGGGGAGCAATGGCCATGGCCAAAGAGGGAAAAAAAGCCGGGGAGATACTGGAACACTACTTCCCCAAAGCCCAGGTAACCCAGCTGTATAAATAGCTATGTGTCATTAAATAGTACCTAGTAGAATGGCTCTTCATCTGCATGCAGGAGTATTAGCCGGCTCGCTCCGGGACTTCCTCGCCTGCAACCCATCGGCTTACTTCGGTGCGAAGGGGACCGCTCGTAATTCGACATCCATGCACTCAGTACTCGCTGCTCGAAACATCCTGTTTCTCGCTCCCCTTCGCAGCCCTCAGTTTTGCCGTGGGTTGCAACGGCTTGTCGTACGTCGCTCGCCCGGCTAACACTCCTGCTTAAGCCGTAAAGCAATGTCTCAACTGGTGGCAGGTTGTGAGCAAGGTTTGCTGATAGTATTTAGCATGGAGTAAATAACAGGCAGAACCGTCCCCTCTTGCATTTAATACTCCTTGAACAGAAGTTATGACTTTATCTTCTTGTCTTCCTTTTATACATGTGATGGAATAGGGTTAACTTAGGTTATCAGCAAACATGCCGCTGTTGGTCTTGAAAAGAGAGGTGACCCGCTATCACCAATGTAAGAGAAAAACTTGCCCAGTCACTTACTGGCAAATCTGTTGAGATCATACCTTATCTGCCCTATTTACTGCAAGACTTATGGGAACTGGGTGCAATACCCAATGATATAATCCACCTAATTGAACAGCACATTGAAGTAACACCCTATACCAAAATTCTTGATCTAGCTTGCGGGAAAGGTGCGGTTAGCATCAATTTGGCTCGTGCCTTTGGATGTAAAGTTAAAGGGATCGATCTTATACCGGAATTCATTGACTATGCTGTCAATAAAGCTATTGCATACGGCCTCCAAGACAGGTGTAAATTCACAGTTGAAGATATTAACCAATCCGTGCTCAAAGAGAATGGTTATGACATTGTGATCCTGGCTTCCGTAGGCGATGTTCTGGGAAATGTATTGGAAACATTGTTAAAACTGAAAAACACCGTTCGCCCGAGAGGGTATATATTAATTGATGACGCCTACAGCAAAGATGGTTCTAATAATGGATATCATACTAGAGAGTTGTGGTTGAGATCCTTCACTGATGCTGGAGTAAGGCTGATTGCTGAAAAAACTGCTGAAGCCAGAGTATTGAAAGACATTAACAAGTATAATCAAGAGCGCATATTCCAGCGGGCTCATGAGTTAATGAAGTCTTATCCTGATCTGGTTGATTTATTTGCAGAATATATCGAGAGTCAGCAGGCTGAGTGCGATGAACTGGAAGGAGGCAACATCATCTCTGTTACTTGGCTTTTGCAGAAAGATTATTGAATCAATTATAAACTTTGCCAGTCATGGGGGCAGCACCCTCTACTCGGCTTTTTGGTTAACTGAGGCGGTATAGATGCCGATGAGGATCAGCAGACCACCAATAATTTGGTACCAGAGCAGGTGTTCCTGGAATATGAAATAGGCCAAAATACTGGCTCCCACCGATTCTCCCAGGACGGAGACTGCCACCACCGGAGCCTGTACATATTTGAGCGCCCAGTTGAGCACCGCATGACCACAGATGCCCGGCCCCAAGGCCATGAGAAAAAACAGGAGCCAGTCCTGGGCTGGATATCCGGTTAGTGACCAGCCTCCGGCGGCGGTGCCCAACAAAATGACCACCGATGCTGTCGCTGAGACAATAAAGGTATAGGTAAAAGTCCTTACCCGGGGTCGTATCCTGCGCCCAATTAAGAAGTAAATGGCTATGAATAACCCGCTGGCCAGAGCCAGCATATCACCCAGGATTTTACCCGACTGCAAGTCCCCGCCGGCAATAAAAATACAGCCGGTTAAGGCCACCAGAATACCGGCTATA
Organism: Bacillota bacterium; assembly: GCA_029550685.1. Taxonomy (GTDB): domain Bacteria; phylum Bacillota; class Syntrophomonadia; order Syntrophomonadales; family Syntrophomonadaceae; genus DTU018. The sequence continues at coordinate 29,806 of JAKPGY010000055.1, read as the reverse complement.
ACAGCCCGGTTGAGCTTTTCTTTCAAGAAAATGACCGAAAAGATGAGTACAAATATAACCTGCAAATTTGTGAAAAGCACCGAGCTGGAAACCGTGGTGTAACTAAGAGAGGTAATCCAGAAGGCAAAGTGCAGGGCCAGAAAGAAACCAGCCCCGAGAATATAGCCCCAATCCAGTCTTTCTACTGCCGCCAGATTCCGGCGCAGGTTTTTCCCTTCGATCAAACCGGCCAATCCGGTGGTAAAGGTCAGCCGGTACAAAGCGATCACCATGGCTGGAGCCGTACAGAACCGTATCATAATGGAGGCGGTGGACATGCACAATACCGCCAGAAATATAGCTGCAAACAAGGGAACCGCTCTCATGCTTCCACGCCTAGATAAGATTGTATAACTCTTTCATCACGTTTTACTTCTTCGGGAGGCCCGTCAGCAATCTTGCGTCCATAATCCAGCACAGCTATGCGTTCGCAAATATTCATGACCAGATTCATATCATGCTCCGCCAGCAGTATGGTCAGCTTCATCTGCTCCTGCAGGTGATATATCAATTCCATCAGTTCCGCCTTTTCCCCGGCATTCATGCCTGCCGCCGGTTCATCCAGCAAGAGCAAGGTGGGTTTCAGGGCTAAGGCCCGGGCTATTTCCAGGCGCCGCTGTTCCCCGTAGGCCAGGTTAACTGCATATTCCATTTTTTTCTCCAGGAGTCCCACCTTGTCCAGCAGTTCCTCTGCTTCCTGGATAACCTGTTTCTCCTCCCGGCGGGAGCGGGGCAGACCTAACATACAGTCCCAAAAGCCGCTGCGGGTCACCCCATAACTGCCCATGCGCACGTTATCCAGGACGGACAGTTTCTGGAATAGCCGTATATTTTGAAAAGTGCGGGCTATTCCCATACTGGCCACCTGATATGCCCTGGCACCGCTAATATTCTGGCCGCGGAAACTTATGCTTCCCTCGGTAGGGACATATATACCGGTGATCAGGTTGAACAAGGTAGTTTTTCCAGCCCCGTTGGGGCCTATTATTCCATATATCTGCTGCTCTTCCACCGCCAGATCAACGTCGTCCAGAGCCCGCAGGCCCCCAAATTCCTGGCTGATCCCTTTAAGAGTTAATATCGGCATGAGCTTGCACCTCTTTTCTGAACCAACGTTTGCGGATGTCGTAAACCCTTACATCCCCCAGCAAGCCATTGGGTCGGAAAATCATCAGAATGACCAGCAAGGCCCCGTAGAACAGCAATCGATACTCCGCTACAATACGCAAAAATTCCGGAGCCAGGGTCAACACAGTAGCCCCTATTACCGTCCCGGGTATACTGCCCATGCCCCCCAAAACCACCATGTTTAGCAGTTCAATAGACTTCATAAATCCAAAGTCTTGGGGCCGGATAAAAAACATGTAATGAGCATAAAGCCCCCCGCCCAATCCACCTAGAAACGAGCCTACGGTAAAGGCCATTACCTTGAGGCGGGTGGTGTCAACTCCGCAGGCCTCGGCGGCTATTTCATTTTCACGGATAGCATACCAGGCTCTTCCTACCCGGGAGTTAAGCAGCTTGGCATTGAGAAAAATAATTACTACTACTAAGACAAATACCAGCAGGAAACTGGTGTACTGGGGAATTCCCGCCAGGCCCACCGCTTTGCCGCCGGGTTCAAAATTCAGGAAAAACACGCGAATTATTTCAGCAAAACCTATGGTAACCATGGCTAGATAGTCCCCTTCCAGGCGCAGGGTAGGTATGCCAATCAGGAAACCAAAAAATGCCGCTACGATAGCTCCGGCCAGCAGGGAAATCCAGAAAGGGCAGGCGAATTGCATGGATAGTATTGCCGAAGTATAAGCTCCCAGGCTCATAAAACCAGCATGTCCCATAGACAACTGCCCGGTAACTCCGGTTATAATATTCAGGCCCAGCGCCAGGATTATATTGATTCCTATTAGTATTAAAAGGCGTAGATAGTATGGGTCGATGTATTGGGTCAAAAATGCATCCATTAGCGGTCCACCTACACTTTTTTAGTAATCTTCTGGCCCATCAGGCCCTGAGGGCGAATCAACAGAACCAGAATAAGTATACCGAAAGCAATAGCATCTTTATAGGAGGAGGTTAGATAGGCCACTCCCATTATCTCCAGCACACCCAAAGTCAAACCGCCTATCATGGCTCCCGGAATGGAACCAATACCTCCCAATACCGCAGCAGCGAAAGCCTTGAGACCAGCCATCATGCCCATGTAAGGCCATACCGCATTATAATATATACCGACCATTATTCCGCCAGCCGCAGCCAGAGCTGAACCTATGGCAAAAGTAAAGGAAATAACCCGGTTGACATTAATGCCCATCAGATAGGAGGCATCCAGGTCTTGGGAGGAAGCACGCATTGCTTTGCCGATGCGGGTACGGTGGATCATAACCTGCAGGCCGATCATCAGCAGGGCTGACAATCCCAGTATAAGAATCTGCAGCAAGGAAACTTCGGCAAATCCAAGATCATAGGTCTGATTATTAATAACATTGGGGTAACTTCTGGTATTAATGCCGGCGATAAGGGCCAAGAGAGTCTGCAGGAAAATGGATACTCCAATAGCACTAATCAAAGCTGATAAACGTGAGGATTTACCGCGCAGGGGCCGGTAGGCTACCCTTTCAATAAGCATCCCCACCAGCATGCAGAAAAGCATGGCCCCTGCCAGAGCCACTACGATGTTGACTCCCAGGGCCGTTACCATAAATAAGCCGACGAAAGCGCCAATCATGTAAACTTCGCCATGGGCGAAATTAATCAGCTGCACAATTCCGTACACCATGGTATAACCCAGGGCAATCAAGGCATAGGTACTGCCCAGGGTTAGTCCGTTAAGTAGTTGTTCCAGGAACATGAACTTCCTCCCCTGTTGCTGTGACGATATCCAAAATGAAAACTACATTGTCATTGCGATCCCAACGGGCGTGGCAATCTCTATGTCGTCTATGGTTCGAGTTAATGGATCGCCACGTCGCTTCGCGACCTCGCAACAATAATTGTGAGCGTCAGCGAACATCAGTAGTCCCCGAAGGGGGCGATGACAGGCTTAAGTTTTTTCTTTGAATGGTCTGCTTGTTATGTGACGATCGCGACACAAGCTATACACAGTTTAGCACAGATCCGCCCATTCTGTTGCTAAACTCTGCATAGCTTAACAATGGCCCATCCCCGAAAGGACGGGCCATTGTTATTATACAGAAAACTATTCAATATTTACCGGAATTTTAGTTACCAGAGAAGGGAATACTCCGTCTTTAACGGTAACAAGATATACCGGACTCTTGATAGGTTCACGGTTTTCACGAATAGTAGTATTGCCGGATACTCCAGGATAATCTTTTAGCTTGGCAATCTCATCCTTAAATACCTTGGGATCTGTACTGTTAGAGTTCTTCATAGCTTGAGCCAGAATCATAACCGCATCATAGTATTGTGCAGAAAACATATCCGGTTCTTCATTATACAGCTTGCGGTAGTTCTCTACGAACTTGATAGTCTGCTCACTGGGTTGATCAGCGGCAAACCCACAGTATAAGATGACTTTCTGTTCTACCGCGTCACCGCCTAGTTTAACCAGGTCCTGACCATACAAACCATCCCCGCCTACCAGGGGGATATCCAGGCCCTGTTTTTGAACTTCTTTCATGATCAAGGCCGCCTCGGTATAGTAACCGGTGAATACCAGTACATCGGCGCCGACGCCCTTAAGTTTGGTTATCTGGGCACTGAAATCGGTTTCCTTGTCGTTAATGGATTCCTGGAGGACAATGGTGCCGCCCTGGGCCTTTATCTCCCGCTCGAATATTGGAGTAAGGGCTGTACTGTAGCCATTATTCAACGAGGTTATAATAGCAAATTTGGTCCACTGTTTATCTTTTATCATCCAATCAACCACTACGGGCACAGCGACTTCATCCAACATAGTATTGCGGAAAATAAAGTCACCTATCTCTACTACCCCAGCACCAGTAGCTCCGGGTGAGAACAATACCACCTGATTACTCTGGGCAATCTCTGCTGCTCCCTTGGTCAAACCTGTACAAGGGTCACCCACCAAGGCTACTACTTTGTCCCGGGTAATATATTTTTGAGTTATGTTGCCAATTTCCGTACTGTCTCCCTTGTTATCCTCATAAATGCCCACCAGCTGTTTGCCCAAAACTCCTCCCTGGGCATTTATTTCGTCAATAGCCATCTTCATTCCCTTCTCAGCGGGAATCCCGTAGTTAGCCACATCACCAGTCAGAGCTCCTAGAAATCCCAGCTTGATAACATCTTCGTTCTTTCCGCTGTTGGAGCCTCCGCACCCTGCCACCATGGTGATTATCAACACCAGGCTCAGCGCGACAGCCCATCTTGCTCGTCCTCTTCCCTTCAAAACACTGTCCCTCCCTAAGATCAATAGTTAATTAATGCGTATGATTGATGTATAACCATACATATATATAAAAGTATAACAGGATATTTTCATCCTGCCGATTAAAAATCCTGCCCCTGTATAAAAAAACTGTCAATTCATCTTGAGTAAGATAGGAAATTGTCCTCTATCTTGCTCCAGAAGGGTCCTCCAGGAAATAAACCATGCGAAAGGTGATGTCAGGCCCCTGTCCGCAGGACATGGCCAGCAGATGGGCGGAATGCTCTTCCATAGTACGGATTACCGGAAAAGGGTCACAGGTTTCGATACAGATAATGGTGGACATAAAAGCACTCCTTTTAGCCATTATCAATTGCTTCTATAAATAGTGCGATCTTCTGCAAGGTGCATGGTGATCCCGACCCAGTGACATCTTCTGAGTCGTTGCTGTGAAAATGGCTTCCTATTGTGTCATTGCGAGCCCCCGCAGGGGGCGTGGCAATCTCTATGCCGGCTACTCTACCACGGCTTGGCAGTAGGGTTACCTGGAAGGCAGGAGTATCAGCCGGCTCGCTCCAGAATTTCTTGCCCGGCTAATACTCCTGCTTAAGCCGTCTAGCGATGTTTTCATTCATGGTGCCCTTCTTCCCAGGCTGCAATCCGCCGGTAAAAAATAATGCAAAGGTATGTCCTGGTAATTGTCAGCCCAGAAAAAAGCTTTTACTCCGGGTAGTTCCTGGTAGGTTTCCACCAGTTCCACGAAAAAGCGATCAAAACTGGTATAACCTTGCGGGGCAGGAGCCGGAAGATAGCCTTGCTGCCGGGCATAAATTTGGGTAGCCGCCGCTCCGCTCCAGGCGATGGAATAAATCAGCTGTTCCGTATCAGGAGTTAGATCAGTACATATATAAAAGCGGCAGATAAGAGACCGCAGCGGGTAAATACTGCAGATACCTTCCTGTAAAAAAATACAGGGCTCCGATTTTATCTTTAATAATCCCAAGGCCAATTTGTCGGGCTGAAACCAACCTTGGACAAATTCAGATTCAGTGATATGCAGATTAGCCGCCATTTTCTTAAAAGATATTAAATCCGGTATTACATAAGCCGTATTACAGCAATTGTTAGGGCATCCTTTACAGGCCGCATGGTGGTCCTGACCATAGGTCTTAAAAATAGACTCGTCATCACACAAAGGCTGCCAGCACTCCAGCAGATCAGCCAGATTAGCAGTTTGGTCCCAGACTTTTAACCCCAGTTTTACTATGCCATCCTCTACAGTCGGGTATATCCCTAATTTACTCATTCCCAAATAACATCCTCTTTAATAACCCGGGCTGGATTGCCGGCCACCATGGTACGCGGGGGCACATCTTTAGTCACTACCGCATTGTTGGCGATAATAGAGCCCTCTCCTACCGTAACCCCCTTTAGAATAACTGCCCGGCACCCAATCCAGACATGGTCCTCCACCCGTATGGGTTCGATCTTGGTTACCGGCTCTTCCCCGGCAAAACCCAGGGGATGAGAGGAAGTATCCATGAACAGCACATGCCAGCTAATAGCACAGCCTCTGCCGATACTGACTTCTTTAACCGCCAAAACATTGGTATAATCGCCCAGATAGGTATTGTCACCAATATAAACCCGGGCGTTATCCCCCAGGGAAATGCGCACCTTTCTCTCCAGCAGTACATTATTGCCAATGTGTATTTCAGCACCTTTCCCCAAAAAGAACTCTCCCGGATTACGAGCTCGCAGGTTTTCCCCGCAGCTGGTCAGATGTCTTTTTACCAGCCAGGTAGTAATACGGTCAGATAGTTCTTGCCACATATGCTTGCTTCCCCCTTTTGTTTATACTTTCCCATCACTGTTTTGGACATGCACCTTTATCTGGGTGCGGGCCAGTTCATCACAGCGTTCATTTAAAGGATGACCAGCATGGCCTTTGACCTTTTTAATATGCACCCGATTTTTTTCCATGGCCTGCAAAAGCTCCATCCACAGGTCACGGTTAGCTACCGGTTCTTTGCGGCTGTTCTGCCAGCCATTTTTGAGCCAATTATCAATCCACCTCTGCTCAAAAGCATTGACCACATAAGCGCTGTCAGTATAAACTGTAATGTCCCACCCACTGACTTTTAACGCTTTGAGCGCTTCAATTATGGCTTTTAATTCCATACGTTGATTGGTGGTCTGCTCTTCGTAACCGGACAATTCCTTGCGGTGAGGTCCAGCCAGAAGCACTGCTCCCCATCCCCCAGGTCCGGGATTACCGGAACATGCTCCATCAGTGTAGATCACCACTTCCTTCATCCTTACAACTCCTTGGCACGCTCCAGTGCGCGTCAACTGCTCACACAAAACTACCACAAATAGAGGTTAAAACCCTTTAATACCGGTAAAAAAATTCCCCTAAACAAGGGGAATTCTAGACTGTCAAAGAAGTCTATTAATGGTTAGAAGTTCGAGATTGCCACGCCCCTCCGGGGCTCGCAATGACACATAAGATGGCCTTCTGGTATGTCATCGCGAGGAGCGTAGCGACGTGGCGATCTCTTTTTAGCAACTTTTTTGACACTCTCTAGCACAGTGTAGTTAATACTGTGCTATTTATTATGTTTTGTCGTAAACTCGAAGGATTTGACAGGCAGTATATAGAAATATTTCTCAGTTTCGAGGGATTAACCTAAGGGAGGGGAAGGTTGGTGGTTAGACTTGTATAGGGATGACCTGTTGGCGAAGAATATGGTGGAAAGCCACCGCCGTGTTTTTATTGGCACTATTTTAATTGAGGTACTGGCTAACCTGGCCACTCTGGGAATTTACTTTTCCGGTACCGGTTCCAGTCAATTAAGTTTGACCAGCATTATGCAGGAAGCAGGTGCGGCGGTCATAATCATAGCGGTTACTTATCTGATCGTGTCCAGATATCCTACTCATGCCTTCGCCAAGTATTTGACCATATTGATGGTTGGGCTTACCACTTTCTTGTTTGTGGTGATTATGAGCGGCAGCAGGGAGTTATTTGCTGTTTTTTATCTGGTACTGGCTTTGGGAGTACTATACTTTGATTTATGGGTGTGTGTATACTCCGTTGTCTTGGTGGTCGTTTTCATGACGGCTGCTTTCATTATCAACCCGACTATTATTCCCGAGGGCAATATAGGTTCGACTCTAGGTGTAAGGTATTTATTATTCATCTTTGTGGGTATTTGCAGTGCTATTACCACTAATGTAGCGCGAGGATTGTTGCAGGTATCCATTGAAAAAGAACAGGAGGCCAGTGAACTTACCAACAGCCTGCAGGGTATTGCCCGGCAGATAAACTCGGAAGCTGCTCTGTTAAGCGAGACAGCCTTAAGCGTGCGCACCCTGGCTGAAGAGACTGGTGCAGCTGCCGTCCAGGTAAGCGCCAGCATTGAAGAAATGGCCAAGGCAGCTACAGAAGAGGCACTTCATGCCGGCAAAACCACCGAAGTGGTAAAAGAAATGGCCACGGCCATAGAAAGCTGCGGCAACAGTGTGCAACTAGTCAGTGAGCAATCCAATGAGTTTAATAGCATCGTAGACAATGGCATAAAAGCCATGGAAAAGCAGACCGCTTTTATGCAGGAAAGCAACAAAGCCCAGGAGATGGTAAGCCAGGCTGTTCATGAACTGAATCAAAAATCCAACCAGATTGTTAATATTGTAGAAATAATAACCGGTATAGCGGACCAGACCAACCTGCTGGCCTTAAATGCTGCTATTGAAGCCGCTCGCGCCGGAGAAGCTGGTCGTGGTTTTGCGGTAGTAGCTGAAGAAGTGAGAAAATTAGCCGAGGAATCAGGCCAGGCAGCCCAGAATATTTCCAAGCTGATTGGAGAGATTCAACAGGGTATGCAAGCCACCGTTGCCCAGATTGAAAGATCCAACCAGATAGCTCGCCAGCAGGATGAAGCTGTGCAGGAAACCCAGCAGATGTTTGAACAGGTAGATCAGGGCGCCGCCAAAATTGATGCGGCTATACAAGAGGTCTCGGCTGTTTTAGAGGAGGTCCTGGCGTCTACTGATGAAGTAGTTCGAGAGATTGAAAACATTTCTGCTTCCACACAAGAATCAGCCGCTGCGACTCAAGAGATTACCGCTTTGGTCAGTCAGCAGCGGGATGCCGTGGAAAATGTAGTTCAGGCAGTCATGGGCATAGAACAGTCAGCCCGCAAGTTGAAAGAGTTAGCCGAGCAATTTCAATAATCAACAATAAAAAAGCCGGGGTCGGTTTCCTGTTCACTCTCTATCTCGGGATAGAGACAGGGAAAACCGGCCCTTTGCTGTGATTATCCGGTTGTTAACAGCTCGGTGAAGCTTTTTTCCAAAGCCTGGACGTCTTCTTCAGTGATCATCTCCAAGGATTCTGTGTTAACGGGAGTCATGCTGAAAATCCGGAATTGACCGGCTTCATTTATTAAAATCGCCATTTCCATGCCGACCTTATTGCCATTCTGTTTAATAGAATATACCACCAGAGCGCTGTTTATACCCTGGCGGGTGTATTCTGGATGGATTTCCACAGAATAATTATCCTCCAAAGGGTTTTCCTTTTCCTGTTCGGAAATTACCTGGTTGATTTCCTTGATTATTTCGTCGCGGTTGTTCAACAGTTCTGCGGGAGACTGAGAAGTATACTCGGGTAAGAATTGTACCGACCAAAATACACTTAAATTCTCCGCTACATTGTCATAATCCCCGGCGAAATAGGCATTATAAAAGTTTTCCACTACTTTTTCGGGATTTGACACATCTACATAGGCAGCATAATAGTACATACCTGCCAGGATGACTATAATAAGAACATAGAGTATTTTAGGTACTCCCGCGGGAACAGTTCGATCCAAAACAATTACCTCCTAAAGCCTATAAGGCATGCTATCTATCAATTATAGCAAAAAATAGGAAATAGGCACAATGCTAAGCCTGGAGGGATAGCCCTAATGAAGGTATATGTAATAGGAGGCGGACCGGCCGGTATGATGGCAGCCTGCTCGGCTGCCTATCACGGTGCTTCGGTGACCTTGCTGGAGAAAATGGACCGTCTGGGACGTAAACTGAGTATTACCGGTAAAGGACGGTGCAACCTTACCTCAGCCTTGGAGCTGGACCAGTTTATTATGCAAGGTTATGCGGGCAATGGGCGTTTCCTGTATAGTTCACTGCATGCTTTTTCTAATCAGGATTTGATGGATTTTTTTCAATCCCGGGGACTGAAACTGAAAGTGGAACGGGGTCAGCGGGTCTTTCCGGTATCAGATCAAGCTCATGATGTGGTGCAGGTACTGCAACAGGAATTGCATAAGCTGAAAATTGAAGTGGTAACAGGGGCTCGAGTAGATTCCCTGGTGCCTAAGGGGACAGGCTTCAGGATTAACTGTGGATCGAGGCAGTATGACGCACCTAGAGTTATTGTGGCCACCGGGGGGCTTTCTTACCCAGGTACTGGTTCTACCGGGGATGGATATAAATGGGCTCGCAATCTGGGGCACCATGTTGTGGAACCGCGTCCTGGTCTGGTACCGCTGGTGGCCCATGAAGACTGGATACCGTCGATAAAAGGTCTCAGTTTGAAAAATGTGCAGGCTACCGCTTACCAGGCGGACGGGAAGCGGATAAACAGTGAATTCGGAGAGCTGCTGTTTACCCATTTCGGCCTGTCCGGGCCCATAATATTAAGCATGAGCCGGGACATAGGCCAATACCTTCATAGAACCGGCCAAACTGTAAAAATAGTTATAGATTTGAAACCAGCTTTGACTTGGGAACAAGTGGAAGCCCGGCTGCAGCGGGACCTGAACCGCTATGCCCGGCGACACTTTGCCAACTCCCTGGATGATCTTTTGCCGCGTAAACTAATTCCGGTTATCGTGGGATTAAGCGGGATCGATCCTCACCAGCAAAGCGGGCATATCAAAAAAGACGAACGGCGCCGGTTAACAGAACTGCTCAAAGCTCTGCCGGTAACCATAACTGCCACCCGTCCAGTAGAGGAGGCCATTGTCACCGCTGGTGGAATTGACATTAGAGAAGTCGATCCGCGAACCATGGAATCCCGCTTGCACCGGAATTTATTTTTTGCCGGAGAAGTTCTGGATGTGGATGGGTATACGGGAGGGTTTAACCTGCAGGCGGCTTTTTCTACTGGTTATTTGGCCGGGCAGCACAGTGCCATGATTAGCTAAAATACCGAATTATCCGACTTTTCAAAAAGTGGTTGCGTTGATTTATTCAACTAACCGTGCTAATATTTGAGAGAAAATACATTATATAAATATAAGTGTTTGGAGGATCGGGGATAATGGCCAAGAATTCTGCAAAGTACCAGGGGTCGAAAGATTATATAGCTTCGGATGAATTGATGAACAGTGTTAATATAGCCATCGCCTTACAAAAACCTCTGTTGATCAAGGGAGAACCAGGCACCGGCAAAACTATGCTGGCTAAGAGTATAGCGGATTCTCTGGGGATGGATCTTATTATCTGGAATATTAAATCAACCACCAAGGCTCAGGAAGGACTCTACGTGTATGATACCGTGCAGAGACTGTACGACAGTCAGTTCGGGGATAATGATGTATCGGATATCAAACAGTATATCAAGCTGGGCAAGCTGGGCGAGGCCTTCATGGCCGATGAGCAGGTAGTGCTGTTGATTGATGAGATCGACAAAGCTGACCTGGAGTTCCCCAATGATTTGCTCTGGGAATTGGATCAAATGAGCTTCTATATTCCTGAGACCCGGGAAACTATCAATGCCAAACATCGGCCCATTGTTATCATCACCAGCAATGCGGAAAAAGAACTTCCTGATGCGTTCTTGCGCCGCTGTATTTTCCATTATATAGCCTTCCCTGATCCGGAAGGTATGGAGCGTATTGTCCGGGTGCACCATCCTAATCTGGAAAAACGCCTTTTACAGCAGGCTTTGGAGACTTTCTACGCTTTGCGCAATGTGCCTAACATTCAGAAAAAACCCAGCACCAGTGAACTGATTGACTGGCTGCAAGCTCTAGTGGTAGGAGGAATCAGCCCCAACCGGATTAAACAGGAACTGCCCTTTTTAGGAGTTCTGCTTAAAAAGAATGAGGATTTGGATACTTTATTAAACCAGCTGCATGGGAAGACTCAGGCCAATCGTCCTCCCCAGCCCTCATACACCTCCTTGAACCGTTATCGTTATTAAATATAAACATATAGGAAGGATACCTATGTTCACCAACTTTTTTTATACCCTCAAGAATTTCGGTGTACCGGTCTCCTTAAATGAATGGCAGACCGTATTGGAAGCTCTGGAGGCCGGGATGGCCGGCTCCAGCCTGACCGGATTCTATTACCTGAGCCGGGCTCTTCTGGTAAAAACCGAGGCCCATTATGATCGCTTTGATATGGCTTTTGCTTCCTTTTTTAAAGACGTAGATACCCCGGAAGGATTACCGGACAAGATATGGGAGTGGCTGGACAAAGAGCTGCCGCCTCTGGAAATAACCGAAGAAATGCGCCGCAAGCATCACCAGCTGGATTTGGATGAATTAAAGCGTATGCTGGAAGAAAGGCTGGCCGAACAGGATGAAGAGCATCACGGCGGCAATTATTGGATTGGTACCGGGGGTACCTCTCCCTTTGGGCATTCCGGATACCATCCAGGGGGAATACGTATAGGCGGAGAATCCCGCAATTTATCGGCGGTTAAAGTGGCTGGTATGCGCCGCTTCCAGGAATTTCGTACCGATGAGACTTTGGGAGTGAGGCAGTTTCAGGTAGCCTTGCGCAAACTTCGCCAGTTTACCAGCCGGCTGGAGGGCGAAGCTACCGAACTGGACCTGGATGCTACCGTAGATAAAACTTGCAATAATGCCGGGCGGCTGGAACTGGTGTGGGAGCGTCCCCGGGAAAATTCTATAAAAGTACTCCTGCTTATGGACGCAGGGGGATCTATGGTTACTTACACCAGATTATGTAACCAGTTGTTTACAGCGGTGAATCGTTCCAATCACTTTAAGGATTTGAAAACTTTTTATTTTCACAATTGTATCTATGATTGGATGTTCCATGATCCCCACTGTACTTTGGATAACTACACCGATACGGAGTATATTCTCAGAACCTACAGCCCCGATTACCGGGTGATCATCGTGGGTGATGCCAGTATGGCTCCTTCGGAACTAACTCGCATTGGCGGAGTGATTGAGTGGGGGCTGTACAACGATAAGCCTGGCTTACATTGGTTACAAAGGCTGCGCAGTCATTTTGAATACTCGGTCTGGTTAAACCCAATTCCCAAGGACTACTGGGATTGGACGGATGGTGCCTGGACCATTCGCAAGATTGGTGAGATTTTTCCCATGGAAGAGCTGACTGTGGATGGTCTCGAAAGAGCTATTCTGGCTTTGCGAAGCCGCAAACCAGCTAAGGTATAGGGTATAGCCTATTGCCGGGAAGCAAAGGTTTTTATCTTTGCTTCCTTATTTATTTTCTGCCCAAGATACCCAAGTAAATAGCGAAATTGCAAGAAATTTCAAATAAAAAAATTGCTAACCAAAGCAGGAATATTAAAACGCACAAAGAATATTCCCATTACATAATATTCAATGTTAAAATGATTTTATAAGCAAAAAGCGGGAGGGACAAATATGGATTTTAATTTGAGCAAAGAGCAGCTCATGATTCAACAGATGGCGCGGGAATTTGCTGAGAAGCATATTGAACCAGTTGCTGAGCAAATTGACCGGGAGAACAAGATCCCCGACGAAATTATTCAAGGACTGGCTGAATTGGACCTTTTCGGTATTCCTTATCCTGAGGAATACGGTGGAGCTGATGGAGGATACGATGGATATGTACTGGCCATGGAACAAATAGCCAGAGTTTCCGGTGGTGTAGCCATGACTCTGTCTGCCCACTGCCTGGCGCTCAGTGCTATTTCCGTTTTCGGTACCGAGGATCAGAAAAAGAAATTTATGACCCCGTGCTGCAAAGGAGAAAAAATAGCTTCTTTTGCTTTTACCGAACCAGCTACTGGGTCTGATCCCAAACAGTTAACCACAACTGCGGTTAAAGATGGCGATTATTATATTCTTAACGGAACTAAGCGGTTTATATCCAATGCCAACTGGCCTGGGGTAATTGTAGTATTTGCTGTGGATAGCGAAACTAATAAGCCCACTGGATTTCTGGTGGATAAATGGTGTGACGGCTATTCCATCTCTGAGCCCTGGGATAAAATGGGCATGCACGGCGGGCAGCTGCTGGATGTGTATCTGAAGGACGTGAAGGTACCTGCAGAAAACGTTTTGGCTGGACCAGGCATGGGATATCCCATACTGCAGCTGGGCATATCCTTTGGAAAAGTAGGGGTTAGCTCTACCGCTTTGGGAGGTATTCTGGCTGCATATGAAGAAGGTCTGCGCTACTCTAAGGAGAAAATGCACCGGGATAAGCCCATCACCAAGTTCCAATCTATTCAACTAAAGATAGCCGATATGGCTATAAAATATGAAGCAGCTCGCTGGCTTACCTATAGATTGGGAATGCTGGCCAACAATGTTAAAGATCCCCGCCAGTTTGCCAAGGAAGCAGCCTTGACCAAAACTTTTGTATGTGACACTATGGTAGAGGTAGCCAGAATTTCGATGGATATACACGGTTCATATGGACTGATGAATGATTACAAGGTTGCCCGGATTTACAGGGACGCCATCATCGGACCGCAGATAGAAGGCGTAGCTGACATGCAGAAAATGATCGTAGCCGGGGTAACCCTAGCGGATTAACCCTCCGGGAAATCTAGGGAACCACTTGGTTCCCTTTCTTCTTAAAAGCGAGGTGCTGTGTGGGTGGAAAAATTCGATGTGATTGTGGTAGGAGCTGGTCTGGCTGGTCTGGCAGCAGCCTATACTCTGGCCCAGGAAGGACTGGAGGTATTGGTCCTGGAGCGGGGAGACTATGCCGGAGCGAAAAACGTAACCGGCGGTCGGATTTACCTGAACCCGATCCGGGATTTGTTCCCTGATTTGTGGAAAAAGGCGCCTCTGGAACGCTTTATTGCTCACGAAGAAGTAGCCTTGATGGCCAAAGGTAAGTCCCTTACAGTTCGCTATAGCGGCGAGGATCTACGCCAGGAGCCTTATCAAAGCTACAGTATTCTGCGGGCTAAGTTTGATCGCTGGCTGGCCAAACAGGCTGAGCGTAAAGGGGCTATGCTGGTAACCAAGAGCCGGGTCGATGATGTAATCATGGAAAACGGTCAGGTAGTAGGAGTTCGCGCCGGTGGCGATGAATTAAGGGCTGACGTGGTAATTGCCTGTGATGGTGTTCTGTCCCTGGTAGCCGAAAAGGCTGGACTGCGCAAGCCAGGCAAACCCTATGATTTTGCGGTCGGCTTCAAAGAAATTATCGAGCTGGATTCAGCTGTTATCGAAGATCGTTTTGGCTTGGAAGGTGATGAAGGGGCCGCTCGGCTGTTTATGGGTGAGGTAACCCGGGGAAAATTTGGCGGCGGTTTTCTCTACACCAATAAAGAAAGTCTTAGTTTGGGAATAGTAGTAGGTATAAAAGATTTAATGGATGGCCAACCTGAGGTACAGGCACCAGCCCTGCTGGATGATTTTAAACTGCGTCCGGAAGTGGCCAGCCTGATCCGCGGGGGACAAACGGTGGAGTACAGTGCCCATGTTATCCCGGAAGGTGGCTTGAAGTCGTTCAGTAAACTGTATGGCAACGGTATTCTGGTAGCGGGTGATGCAGCAGGCTTCTCCATGAATATTGGCGTAACTGTTCGCGGCATGGAATATGCCATGGCGTCGGGGTATTATGCGGCTCAGGCAGTATTGAAGGCCCGGGAAACAGGCCAGTATGGGGCTAATCAGCTGTCAGTTTATGAATTGCTGCTGAACGACAGCTTTGTGATGAAAGACTTCCAGAGTTTTAAGGATGCTCCTGTGGCTCTGGATAATCCCCGCTTGTTTACTATATATCCAGAGCTGGCAACGACTATAATGAGCGAACTGTATGCAGTTGGTGCAGGTCCCAAGAACCGGATTTATCCGACTATCAGAAAGCACATTACCATTCGCCAGTTGTGGGATATGCTGGGTGATTTTAGGAAGGTGAGAAAACTATGAGTGAGGTACTGGGGCTGAAAGCCAAACTGGGATTAGATGTCTTTAAGCATGACAGTGAACCCCATATCCGTATAAAAGCAGGCATGGAAAAAGACCCGCGCCTGAAGAAAGCTGTTTTAGTCTGCCCGGCCGGGTTATACAGTCTGAACGATGCCGGGGAAGTGGAATTCACCATTGACGGCTGCCTGGAATGCGGGACCTGCCGCGTGGCTTGCGGTACCGAGGTTTTGGAGTGGAATTATCCCACCGGAGGAGCCGGAGTTCAGTTTCGCTTTGGCTAAGCAGCTGATACATCTACCAATACGTTAAGGAGGTTTTGCAGGGTGAATATTGTGGTAGCCTTAAAACAGGTTCCCGATCTGCAGCAGATCAGAATCCGCAATCGCCAGCCGGTCTTTGACGATGTACCCTTAACCCTGGGCAACATTGACAAGAATGCGCTGGAAGCAGCGGTGTTAATTAAGGAAGCTCAGGGCGGCAAGGTAATTGCTCTTTCTGCTGGGGACGAAAATGTTGAAGATACTATAAAAGAGGCCTTGGCAGCTGGCGCCGATGAAGCCTATCTGGTTATAGATGATGAGCTCAAAGGTGCTGAGAGCAGCCTGGTAGCTCAAGTACTGGCGGCTGCTATTAAGAATATGGAAGATGTAGATCTGATCCTTTTCGGAGAAGGAAGTGCCGATAATTATTCTGGACAGGTAGGTTCGCGGGTTGCGGAGCTGCTGGGACTTCCTCAAGTGGCCTTTGCCAGCAGCCTTGAAGTGAATGGGACTACTGCCACAGTTACTCGTTCTCTGGAAGACTGCCATGAAGTAGTGGAAGTAAGTCTGCCGGCGGTTATAACTGTGCTGTCAGATATTAACGAAGCCCGCATACCGTCGGTTACCCAGATACTGAAAGCCGGTAAGAAGCCCAAGGAAGTAGTGGAACTGGATGATTTGGAGGTCCAACTGCCTGACCAGAGCCCGGTGAAAACCATCAGCAACTTGGCTCCTGATTCCCAGCGCAAGAAAGTGGTTGTGAAATCTGTGGACGAGCTGATTCAAGCTCTAGAGGCTGAAGGCGTAATCAGGAGGTGATTGAAATGGCGACGGTTTTAATATTCAGTGACAAGAATAATATGGCTCTGGAACTGCTTACTGCAGCCAGGGAGATCGGTGCAGCTGCTATCAAAGCGGTCACGATCAATGACAGCCAAGCTGCTCAGGAACTGGCCAATGCGGGAGCAGAAGTATATAATATCGACCAACCCGATTTGGTTCTGGCCGATGCAGCGGCAGTAGCCTCTGCCTTAGCCCAGGCAGTTGAACAACTACAGGTTGATACCATATTGCTGTCCTCCAACCGGCGGTGTAAGGAATATGCCGGCCGGCTGGCCCAGATAATTGGTGCCGGCTGCCTGACTGATGTTACTGCCCTGCAGGTTAATGGCGGTCAGATTGAGTGCCAGCGCAATGCCCTGGGAGGAGCAACTGTTGCCACGCAAGCAATTACCGCTGCCCGCCAGGTTATAGCTATTCGCCCCCGGACCTATGAGGCAGCTGCTGCTGCAAGCGGTGGAAGTGTAAATAGCCTGCAGGTAAATGTACAGCCCTCCGCCGTTAAAGTACTGGAAGTACGTGGCAAGGAAGGAGACAGCGTAGACATAGAAGCAGCTGAAATCCTGGTAGCGGTAGGACAGGGCATGGAAAGCAAAGATGATTTGCCCCTGGCCGAAGAACTGGCTCGCAAATTGGGTGGCGAAGTGGCCTGCTCCAAACCGCTGGCCACCGACAAGAAGTGGTTATCGGAAGAGCGCGTCGTGGGACTATCCGGTAAGAAATGCAAGCCCCAGTTAGCTTTACTGTTCGGTATTTCCGGACAAGTACAGTTTACCGTGGGTATTCGTGATGCCCGGGTGATAGTCTCGGTAAACACTGATGAAAATGCCAGCATCAATCAAATGTCTGACTACATTTTGACAGCCGATCTCAAGCAAGTTCTGGCTGACTTAAATAAAGCCCTGTAAAAGAGCAATTTATGGCAAAAGGTGCCGCACACAACGGCACCTTTTTTGTTTTTAGTGTCATTGCTGTGAAAAGGGCCTTCGCTGTCATCGCATAAAAAAGAATTCCTTAATTGTCATTGCGAGCGCGCAGCGCGTGGCAATCTCTTTTTCTACGCTAACCACGGCTTGGCAGGGTGTTAGCCTGGAGGGGTATTAGCCGGCTCGTTCCAAGACTCCTCGCCTGCAACCCATCGGCTTACTTCGGTGCGAAGCGGACCGCTTGGAATTCGGCATCCATGCGCTCAGTCCTCGCTGCTCGAAACATCCTGTTTCTCGCTCCGCTTCGCAGCCCTCAGTTTCCCCGTGGGTTGCAACGGCTCGTCGTACGTCACTCGCCCGGCTAATACTCCTGCTTAAGCCGTGAGGCATGTTTTCATTCATCGTGGCCTGTGTCACAGGTGATAATTGCTGTGAAAAGGCTCCCCATTGTGTCATTAGCCGTTCCGGCACTCCTGATGCTCCCTTCGGTTGCTATTAATGCTGCGAGCCCCAAAGGGGCGTGGCAATCTCATTCAACTTACCCGTGACTCTCGTTCGAGATCGCCACGTCGCTTCGCTCCCTCGCAACACTAATAGTGAGTTCCAAAGGAACGAACATCGGGAGTGCCGGAACGGCCAACATTAATAATGAGCGCTAGCGAACATGGGTAGTCCTTTAGGGCGATGACAAAACGACGACTATTTTCACAGCAACGATACGAAACAATACGGATTTAAGTTCGCGTAATCTACGGCTTTTTTTATTTACTTAATAAATCATTGGTCCTTTCAAAAGCTCCGTGGATGGCATCTATTAGCTTGCCGGGACGGGCGGCATCGCCCAGGAGATGCACATTGGCAAAACGCTGGCTTAGTTCCTGGTACAGCCCATTGCAGGGGACGGATCCGGTGGCCAAAACTATGGTATCAGCAGGTATGAGAGCCGTTTGACCGTCCTTTTCTACCTCTACCCCCCCGGTACGAAGGACTTTTACTCTGGTTTCTTCATGAATGTCCACTCCCAAGGTGCGCAGGTGTTTCAAAGTTGGCCAGCGCATGCCGCGAGCCATATCTCGTGCCAATCCCTTACCCATTTCTATTAAACTGACCTTGTAAATGCCGTGGTTGAGGAGATCCTGAAGTACTTCAATTTGTTCGGCTTGGTGACGCATCATAAAGTGCAAGGATTCAGCACTTAAAGTTCCTTGCTCCGCCAGGTATAGAGCAGTCTCACAGCCAGTGGCTCCGCCGCCCACAACAGCAATACGTTGGCCAACTACCGGTTCACCGGCCAGTACCTGCCAGGCCTGCATGACCGGGGCTCCTGTTTCGGTTGGCAAGGGAGGAAACGCGGGCTGGGCTCCGGTTGCTACCAGAATTACCTGGGGGTTTTCCGCTGCTACGGCTTTTGCATCGGCATTTATACCGGTTTTTATTTGTACTCCCAGAGCAGGAAGTATTTCCTGGTAGTAGTCTATAAGGGAGAAAAATTCCTCTTTGCCGGGAGGTATGGAAGCCAGGCGCCACTGCCCACCCATATAATCCTGTTTTTCCCATAATACTACCTGATGCCCCTGTAGGGCGGCCACCCGGGCTGCTTCCAGTCCCGCAGGTCCGGCACCGATTACCAGCACCCGGTATTTTTGCCGGGGAGTTTTTAGCTGGCGAGTCTCCTCGAAACCGGCCTGGGCATTAATAGCACAGGAAACTCCCGGTAGGTCAGCTTTTTCCAGAAAGGCCCCGTCCAGACAGGTCATGCAGGCAATACACTTGCGGATTTGATGGGCCTGACCGTTTTTTGCTTTGGCAGCCCACTGATCATCGGCCAAAAAACCACGGGCCACCGAAATAAGATCAGCCTGCCCCCGTTGCAGTATAGCCCCGGCTAAAGCAGGATTGTTAATCCGGTTGCCGATGGCCACCGGTATACTAACCTGCTCTTTGATCTTCCGGGCCAGGTAAACATAGTTACCTCGGGGAACTTCTGCCTGGATTTGTGGTACCCTGGACTGGTGCCAGCCGCCGGTAATATTGATTAAATCAATGGAAACCTGTTGCAGTTCTCTGGCAAAAATACCCGCTTCTCTCCAGGTATTGGAACCGGGCACAAAATCACTGCCGCTGAGACGAACACTCAAAACCATGTCCGGGCCCACCTGCCGGCGAATTTCCGCGGCTACTTCCAGGCCGAAGCGCATGCGATTCTCCAGTGACCCACCATACTGATCACGGCGCTGGTTGGTTAGAGGAGAAAGAAATTGGTTTATCAGGTATCCAGCACTGCTGATAATTTCTATAACTTCATAACCGGCTTTTTGGGCGCGTACCGCTGCCTGGCCATAGCTTCTGATAAGCTGCTGGATCTCTTCGGTGGTCAGTTCACGGGGTATTTGTCCGGTAAGCCCGGAGGGAACGGGTGAGGGAGCTACCACTTCATGACCATCCTTGAACCCCAGTGAATATGCACCCGAGTGAAACAGCTGCACTCCTATGCGGGCTCCATGCTGTTTAACCCGCTGGGTTAGCTGGCGGTGACCCTCAATATAGGTATCATCATGGATGGATACAAATCCGCCATAAACGCCCTCGGGGACTATGGCGGTACCGCCGATCATAATCAGTCCTGCTCCGCCGCGGGCTCGCTGCTCATAGAAGTTTATCAATCGGGAATTGACCTGTCCGTCAGGACAGTAAGCCAGGTCCAGAGCGGACATGATAATGCGGTTGGGCAGGATAAGATTCTTTATCTGCAATGGTTCAAAAAGCATATTTATTCCTCCTAGTTAATGTCGGGCATAAAGCTACTATAACAATATTACGAATACAAAATATCTGTCAACTTGGTATTTAGAAAATTTTAAAATTTATTGCTGCCACCTGTTTGAGCAGGTTAAGGTTTCAATTCAGAATCCAGAAAGGTACGCATATAAATATATTACTTCAGCAACCAGAAAATAATTATGCGCTCCAGAAGGTGCACCCAGAAGGAGGTTTTGAAAAGTGTCCTATGATTTTGACTCCTTGATCAAAAAGGATCGTCAGGAACGTCACCAGCAGCAGTTTAACATAACCTTGCTGGATTACCTGCAGATCGTGAAAGAGGATCCCCAGGTGACCATGCTGGCTCATGAAAGGATACATCGCTTGATTACTGCCGCCGGGGTTAAAACCATTAAAACTGAAGAACATCCCCGTTTGCGGAGACTATATGGAAACTCGGTGATTAAAGTCTACCGCTTTTTCGAAGAAGAATTCTTCGGTATCGACCGGACCATTATGGAAATAGCTCGCTACTTCTATGCAGCGGCTATGCGCGGAGAAGAGTCCCGTCAGGTCTTGTATCTGGTGGGGCCGGTAGGGTCAGGAAAATCGTCTTTAGTGGAAAGTTTGAAGCAGGCTTTGGAAAAAAGCCCGCCCATCTATGTTATCCAAGGCTGTCCCATGCGGGAAGAACCTTTGCATTTAATACCCAAACACCTGCGGTCTAAGTTTGAAGAGTTGCTGGGGGTGAAGATCGAGGGTGATTTGTGCCCGGTTTGCCGCTACCGTTTGGTGCATGAATATAACGGGGAATATGAGCGTTTCCCCGTTACAACCAGCGATTTTTCTATTCGATCCCGCAAAGGAATAGCGGTGGTTCCTCCGGTGGATCCCAACAACCAGGATACTTCGGTGCTGGTGGGTTCTGTAGATATATCCAAAATGGACCTTTACCCGGAAGATGACCCGCGGGTGCTGGCCTTAAACGGAGCTTTCAACACTGGAAACAGAGGACTCGTGGAGTTCATAGAAGTGTTTAAAAATGATACCGAGTATTTGCATACCATTATCACCGCTACCCAGGAAAAGGCCATCCCTTCACCAGGAAAAGGGTCCATGATTTATTTTGATGGGATCATACTGGCCCATTCCAATGAGGCCGAGTGGAACAAATTTAAGGCCGATCATACCAATGAAGCTATACTCGACCGTATTGTAAAAATTGAGGTACCTTACTGCCTGGAACTGAGTCAGGAAGTGCGCATCTATGAAAAGATTTTAAGGAAGAGCAACTTCACGGCCCACATAGCTCCCCACACTATTGAGATTGCTTCCATGTTTGCCATCATCAGCCGATTGACACCCTCTAACAAAGTGGACATTATTACCAAGATGCGCATTTACAATGGTGAAGAAATCATGTACAAAGATGCCTCTCAAAAAGTAGACATCCAGGAATTGAAGGAAGAAGGTGGCCGGGAAGGGTTCTCTGGGGTATCCACCCGTTTCATAATGAAAGCCATAGACAACGCTTTGGCGGAATCTGATCATGATTGCATAAACCCTATTACCGTCATGGAATCTCTCATCAAAGCGGTAAAGGCTACGGATATGGGAGAGGAGGAGCGCCAAAAGCTATTGAGCTACCTGCAGGACAATATTAAAAAAGAATACCATCGTATCCTGGAAAAAGAAGTAACCCAGGCTTTTATCCATGGCTACCGGGAGCAGGCGGAGTCCCTGTTTAACAACTATTTGGACCATGCGGAAGCCTTTGTCAATAAGGTTAAAATCAAAGATCCCAACACCGGAGAGGAACTGGAAGCGGATGAGAAATTCCTAGAATCCATCGAATCCCAGATAGGGCTGACTGGAGCAGCTGCCCGGGGGTTTCGCAATGACGTAACTGCATATATGTTTTCCCTGCTGCGCAGCGGTCAAAAGATCGACTATACCTGCTACGAACCCCTCAAGGAAGCCATCGAGAAAAAACTAACCGCTTCGGTGCGGGAGTTGTCCCGAGTGGTGACCCAGGCTCGAGTGCGGGATGAGGAACAGAAAAAGAAGTACAACGCCATGGTGGAGGAAATGAAACGCAATGGCTACTGTGATAACTGCTGCAACGTGGTTTTGAAATATGCTGCCAATAATCTATGGAAGGATTGACAGCAATTATAACCTGTATGTTGGCAACGATGAATGAAAACATCGCTGCAGGGCTTAAGCAGGGATATTAGCCGGGCGAGTGACTACGATAAGCCGATGTGTTGCAGGCGGGGAGTCTGGAGCGAGTCGGCTAATACCCCTGCATCCCGGCTAATACGCCTGCTTAAGTCCAGCAATTACACGTCCGGATTCCTCCATTTTACAGCAAACATAGGGGGGCAGAGGGTATGGCTATTTTTCGTGATTATGACCGGGGAGGGCGGGACCGTAGTGCAGAGGACCGCCGCCGTCACCGGGAACTGATCAAGGATTCTATTAAACGCAATTTAAGCAGTATTGTGGCTGAGGAAAGCATAATCGGGAAGAGCAAGGATAAGATTTTTAAAATCCCGGTGCGGGGCTTAAAAGAATACCAGTTTGTTTTTGGAGAAAACCGGCCGGGAGTAGCTACCGGCCAGGGTAATGAAAAACGTGGTCAGCGTATTGGCCAGCAGCGCACCAAGGGCGGCATGGGGGCCGATGAGGGGCCCGGCAATATTGAAGGCGAAGATATTTATGATACCGAAATAACCCTGGAACAGCTGGCAGAGTATTTGTTTGAAGATATTGATCTGCCTTATCTGGAACGCCGCAAATTTACCTGGGCTGAAAGCGAACAGAGCCACCGCCGCTGGGGTATACAGCGCAAGGGCATACCTCCCCGGCTTTCCAAAAAACGCTCTATGATGGAGAGAATAAAGCGCAAGCAGTCTACCCAGAGGGCTTTGCGGGAATTAGGCCAGGAGGAGGAAATAGAGCGATTCCCTTTTCGGGAAGAGGACCTGCGCTATCAGCGGGTCAAAGAGGATTTGCGGCTGCAGTCTAACGCTGTAATTATCTGTATTATGGATAATTCCGGATCAATGTACCAGAATAAAAAATTTCTGGCCCGCACTTTCTTTTTTCTGCTCTACCAGTTTATCCGTTATCGCTACCTGCAGGTGGAATTGGTTTTCATAAGTCACACTACCACGGCTAAAGAAGTAAATGAAGATGATTTTTTCCACCGGGGCGAGTCGGGCGGTACCATGATCAGCAGCGGTTACGAGAAAGCACTGGAGATTATCAAAGAGCGCTATAATCCGCAGATATGGAATGTCTATGCGGTCCATTGCAGTGACGGCGATAATTGGCCGGAAGATATTGACCAGGCGGTGGAAAAAGCCCGGGAACTGTGCCGTTGCTGCAATTTATTTGGTTACTGTGAAATCGTCTCTTCCTGGGCTCCCAACCAAACTATGAGGGATGCTTTTCAGGAGTCCGTGATGGAATCTAATTTTGTTTCCGTCACGATTCATAGTAAAGAGGATGTATGGCCAGCTTTCCGGCGTCTAATGATGGTTGCAGAGAAGGAGTGATCTGATGGGAAATGAGTACCGTCTGCAGGAATTGCAGGATTACAGCCGCCGCTTGGAAGAACTGGCCGCCGGGCATAATCTTAATTGCTATCCTCAGGAGTTTGAACTGGTCAGCTATGAAGATATGCTGGCCCATGAAGCTTATCTGGGTATGCCAGCTCGTTACCCTCACTGGAGTTTTGGCAAAGCCTATGAACGGCGTAAAACTTTTTACCGCTACAACCTGGTGGGACTTCCCTATGAAATGGTGATTAATTCCAATCCCTGCCTAGCCTACCTGATGAAAGACAATACTTTGCTGCTGCAGATTCTTACCATGGCCCATGTTTACGGGCACAATGATTTTTTCAAGAATAACCGCCTGTTTCGTGAAGGTACCAGAGCAGAATATGCCCTGGAGATGTTTAAAGGGCACGCCGACCGGGTAAGGCTGTATATCAGCGACCCCAGCATTGGCTATGAACGGGTGGAACGTATGCTCGATGCAGCCCACGCTCTGCGCTTCCAGACCTACCGGGTAATAGGTGAAAAGCACTTGGATCAGAAGCAGTTGGAACAGCGACTATTGGAAAGCCTTAAAACCCCAGCCCCGGAGCATCCTTTGCTGGAAGTCCCCCGGCAGCCCCCCACGCTGGATTTGAATAAAATTCCTTTACAGCCTCAGGAGGACCTGCTGCTGTTCCTGATCGAACACGGGAAGCTAAATGACTGGGAAAAAGATTTGCTGGCCATGGTTAGGGAAGAAAGTCTCTATTTCCTGCCCCAGGTGGAAACTAAAATAATGAACGAAGGATGGGCCAGCTTCTGGCATTTTCGCCTGATGTCACAACTTAATTTGGAGCAAGGGTACTACCTGGAATTTTTGAAACGACACAACCAGATAGTATGCCCGGTAGAGGGTGGTTTGAATCCCTACCATTTAGGTTACAGGATTTTTGAAAAACTTGAGCAGGAAAAAGGACTTTCCTTTATTTTTCAGGTTAGAAGCGAAGCCCGGGATGCCTCGTTTTTGGCTCGTTTTTTGGATCTTGAGCTGTGCCGGGAGCTGAATCTATTTGCTTATCGAAAACGGGGCCGGGAATTCTCCGTTACCGAGGTTGCCGATGAGAAGGGCTGGAAGACTATTAGGGACACCCTGGTGGCTATGACCGGTATCAATAATATTCCCAGTATTAGAGTTCTGGAGGCAGGAGCGCGCAGCCGCATACTTTATTTGGAACATGAATATGATGGCCGGGAATTGCAGATGGAATATGCTCATCAGACTTTGAAGTACATAGCCCGGCTATGGGGGGGAGTGGTGCGGCTGAAAACCAAAGTACGTGACACTCCGCAGCTGTTGGAATCCGACGGCACTTAGAATGGGAGATTGTATATGGCGTTTGCGGGGGGTGTTAAACGGCTGGCAAAATATTATTATAAAGTACTATAATGAGAAAGGAAGCTGGACAGGCCTTTGGCCTGTTAATTATATTGCTGGTGGTGAAAGGAGTCGGGCCCGTGGATAATTCCAGTGGAGTAGAAATAGTGGTGGATGGTGTAACCGGTGTAGGTAAAACCAGTCTGGTCAAAATAATCAGTGAGGAGTTTAACTTAACTCCTTTTAATGAGATGTTTGATGATGAGAACCGCCTGCTGCACAAGTTCTTTTATGACCGGCCTAAGTGGGCTTTCCCCATGCAGACCAACTTTCTTACCAATCGCTTCAAACAGTATCGCAAGGCTATGCAGATTGGCCGAGCCGTAATGGATCGCTCCATATACTCGGACCGCATATTTGCCCGCATGTATCTGGAATATGGCTACCTGAGCCCTGAAGAATATGATGTATACAACAATCTCTTGAATGCTCTTCTGGAACATGTCAAGCCTCCAAAACTCTTGGTATACCTGCGGGTAAACACCGATGAAGCCATTCGTCGCATTCACCGGCGCGGGCGTCCGGATGAAATAGAAGTAGAACGTGAATACTGGGATCGTCTCAACAAGTTTTATGAAAAAAACTACCAGGATTTTAACCTGGGGAAACTTCTGGTTTTGCAGGTTGATAATTTGGATTATGTGCATCGTCCTGAAGACCGGCAATATATGGTCGACCAGATACGCCAAGCCCACCAATCTTTAACCAATATACCGGCTGACCTCCCGGTTGCCGACCTCCGGTAAGGCCCGTTACTGTTGGCAGTCCGCTTCGGAATCTGCTATCATGGGCTAGGAAGTTTGGAAAGGTTGTGAATTGATGGCTCTGGTCTTGGGCATTATAGCCGGATGCATCCTGGCCATATATTCGGTTTATTTCGTCCGCATTATCAAAGGATCACCCCAGGCATTTGAAGCTGAATTGCTTAAAGCTTTTGCAGCCTGGGCTATCAGCCGTGGCTCGGCCATGCGTGGTCAGATCCGCTTGATGCTTTTGTCATCCATTGTCCTGGAAGCGGTTTATTTTATTCTGGTATTTACGGTAATATCCAACCCGGCCATGCTGATTTTTACCGCCTTTTTAGTGGGAGTAGAAGTGGTTCACTTGTGGCTGGTATCCTCCACCTTTTATCAATTCTTCCGCGGCCAAATCATGATCAAGCAAATATTTAACTGGCGCATGGAACGTATCAGTGCGGTGCTGTTTTTTACCCACTGCTTTTTAGTTTTATTTAGCCTTATCTGGGGATAATCATACTGCGCAAGGAGGGGGTCTGGTGACTGCTGGGCTCAATTATAAACTATCGTGTCTAACTGTATACCGTTCGCTGCTGCAAGATCCAGTTCTGTCGGCATTGCGGCGTTGCCTTGACCATGCAGATGCCAGCAACCCTCACTCCCTGGAAGCCTCGGATGCCTGGCACACCATGGTGCACCTTTTGCTCAAGTCAGGAGTATCTTTTCGCGACTACCTGCTGGATCTGATTGCCCATGATGATAATCCCTTCAGTCGCCATTGTGAACTGTATGGGTTGGAAACCTGCTCGAAAGCCCTGAGCCAGCTGGCCGCCCAGGATTTGAGGATACTTCAGGAACTCTACCACTTGTCACCTGCATCCTGCGGGTTTGACGGGCAGAATCTGGAACTGCTATTCAGCGGTGAGGACCATTGCCAGGACCAGGTTGGGCTGGCCCAGTTGAAATCTTGCCCTGACTGGGGTGAGCAGCTTCCCCTCCTGGCCGGATATTATCGCCGCCATTCCCGGGGCATAATAGCCCGCTACCGGGCTTTAACTTGGGGAGCTGATGGGCTGAAGGGAGTTCCTTATCCTGATTTGCCCAGGATGTGCGATTTGTTAGGCTATGAATCACAGAAGGAACAGATCCTGGCCAACACCCGCCAGTTTGTGCAGGGGGAACCGGCCAACAATGTTCTGTTATACGGAAGCCGGGGCACTGGCAAATCCACCATGGTCAAGTCATTGCTGCAGGAATTCTGGGAGGCGGGGTTGAGAATGGTGGAAGTAGCCCGGGATCAGGTGGAGTATCTTCCTGAATTGGCAGCTTATTTAAGTGATTACCGTGTTCCGGTGATTATTTTTATTGATGATCTATCTTTTGAAGATTATGAAACCAGCTATAAGGGATTGAAAGCGGTGATGGAGGGAAGCCTGCAGGGTCAGCCGAAGCAGGTCTTGATTTATGCCACCTCCAACCGCCGCCATTTGATCAAGGAATACTTTGCGGATAGATCTGGCCCCGGGGAAGAAATACACACCCAGGATACCATGCAGGAAAAACTCTCATTATCTGACCGCTTTGGGCTGACTGTTACTTTTCCGCCGCCGGGACAGCAGCTTTACCTGCAGATAGTGGAGCACCTGGTCCAAGAGCGCGGTATCGAAATGGATGCTGAACTATTGAGGCAGAAGGCTTTGGAATGGGAAAGAGCCCATCATGGCCGGTCCGGGCGCACCGCTCATCAATTTGTCAATTCCCTGAGTAATTGTCACCTGTGATGCAAGCCACGATTAATGAAAGTACCTGCTGTCATAAGGACTACTGGTGAGAGGTTATTTTTTCAGCAAACTTTAGTGAAGCAGGGGTTTACTTCCCCCGATTACCGGAGCCGATAAGGCCAGAGGAACGAATTCTTGGTTGGCCTTAAACCCGGCCGCCACATAATAGGCCACCCCGGCCTGGGACCCAAAGGATAGTTTACCGTGCCAGTGATTAGTCTCCACATCATAGTAGCCTTCCGGGCGGCTGGAGTCATAAATACGCAGCACCAGTTTCTCAGACCCTGCAGGCTGGCGGGGAGATATTTTCCAGGTAACCAGAAGGCGGCCCCCGCGCCGTGGTTGTATCTCCAGAATATCGCTGCTATTTGAATTGGATGGTATATATTTAAATAACTCTTGCCCGGCTTCAAATTTGAAGTTATGATCCGGCAAAGTCCGCTGTTGAAGTTCAGGATCGTCCAGCAGGGCGAGGGTAATGTATATAATTATTGCTAAAACCGTTATCAGGGTCAAAATGTACAGCCAGGGGGGCATAACTTGGTCTCCTTTCGCAGACTGTTATTTTAGTATGTCCCTTAAGCGGTTAAAACATGGTGGGGCAGAGATTTCCAGACCAAAATGATATGGGCAGATGCCAGCCATTAGGAGGAGAATCATATGGCTATGAATAAGGGCAGGCCATCCTGGACCTGGCTGGATGTTATTTTTGTTTATGTGGGAATAATTGTTCTTAGCCTGCTATGGGGCATATATGGCGGTTCAGTCATGAATTACCTGTACGGATTGGGGATGCCTGATACCCCCTTGGCCCAATTTACCACCTCTTATATGCTGCAATTTATTGTAACGGTAGGTTTGGTACTGCTATTATCAGGGGTAGGGCGCGGGACCAGTTGGCAGGAAATAGGGTTTGCTCCCCTTTCCGGCCGGAATCTGATCAGATACGGCGTTCTAGGGGGATTGCTCCTTCTGTCTATCATTGTTATATTAAGTTTTCCTCTGCTACTACTTAATCCTGATCTGCCGCCCCAATCCTATGAACAGATGCTTCGTACAGTACAGGATGGGAGCCAATTCCTGCTATTGCTGATAATGGCCGCCGTTTTAGCCCCCTTATCAGAAGAATTATTTTACCGGGGCATGATTTATCCCTTGACCCGCTACTCGCTGGGACCGGTGTGGGGATCCATCACTGCCGGATTATTATTTGGCCTGGCCCACCTGGATTTCTGGAGAGCCATTCCCTTGGCAGTAGGAGGAGCCATCCTATGTTATTTTTATGAAAAAAGCGGCAGTATCTGGTCTACGGTCACTGCACATGGGGTCTGGAATGCGGTTATGTCTTTACTGGTCTATTTCAGCCTTAGTTATTATCCATGATTAGGTAAACCGTTGACAAACTTTGGGGAAAGGATTAAATATATAGATTAGGACATAGGGCAAAAGGAGGGATTTTAATGCCAATCTATGAGTATAAATGTGCAAACTGTGGAAAGTTTGAAAAGCTGCAGAAGATTACGGAAGATAGTCTCACCGAATGCCCAACCTGTGGCGGCCCAGTGCAGCGTATGATAAGTAAGAATGTGGGCATAGTGTTTAAGGGGTCTGGTTTTTATACTACGGACAATAATCAACTTAAAAATAAAGCTCGGGCTGTTAATGAAGAGCGGCAAAAAGATAATGAGGCTCTGTTGGATGGTGATGTGAAAGGATTTGTGGAACAGTCTGAAAGCACAGACCGGAAAGTGGCTGGTATCTAAAAGAATTGATAAACTCAATGTTATTTATAGTAATATAAAATAAAAGAATTCCCCTTGTTTAGGGGAATTTGAGAGTGTCAAAAAAGTTGCTAAAAAGAGATCGCCACGTCGCTACGCTCCTCGCAACATTAGTCGTGAGCGATAGCGAACATCAGTAGTGCCGGAACGGCCGATGACATACCAGAAGGCCATCTTATGTGTCATTGCGAG
>JAKPGY010000036.1 GCA_029550685.1 Bacillota bacterium | reverse complement strand
ATTTCCAAATGTGGTTGTCTCAAACATCAACAGCTCGATCCAGGCGGTCATGTTTCCTGCATATGCCAAATGTCAGGATAACAGACCTCAGGTAAAACAGATCATGCGCAGAGCGCTGGTCACCAGTTCATTCCTGGTCTTCCCTGCCATGGCCGGTCTTGCGGTCATCGCAGAGCCCCTGATCGAGCTCCTGTTGACCGAAAAATGGCTCATGTGTGTTCCTTTCCTCCAGATCTTCTGTGCGGTCTATGCGCTCTATCCGATCCATACCGTCAATCTTCAGGGGATCAACGCCCTCGGCCGCAGTGATGTCTTCCTGAGGCTTGAAATTATGAAGAAGGTTGTCGGGGTTTCCGTGCTTGCAGTCACCGTCCCGATTGGCATCTATGCCATGGCACTGGGAATGGTTGTGAGTGGAGTAATAAGTACGCTTATCAACGCGTACCCTAACAAACTGCTGCTCAACTACAGCTTCACGGAACAGTGGAGAGATCTCGCGCCGGCCCTTGTCCTCTCTCTTGTTATGTGTGGGGCTGCATACAGTGTTCTGTTCCTGGGGCTGCCCGCCTGGGCAACGCTCATCCTCCAGATCGGGGTTGGCGTTGTTGTGTATCTGGGACTGGCGTGGGCGGTGGGTTTGGAGTCGTTGACGTATGTGATAGATACGGTGAGGGAATACCTGCCGGAGGGGAAAGAGGTGTTTTGAAAGTGGTGGTGTCAACAAAGGGATGAGTTTTCCAGGTGATACCCAAAAACGCACCGTTAATTCTCCGGGGCGTCAGGGCCCCGGTTTTCCTCCATAGCGTCCCGATCAACAAGATGGCGCCTATTTCTACGATCCAGGGCTTGCAAAGCAATTTGGCGAACACTACGTAGAGTTTTTACTATAAACGGGTGTTTGAATATCACGTTCCACAATATCCGATCTTTGATATCGATGTTATTCATATCTTCCCCAATAATGCTCTTTTTCACATCTATGTCGACGGATATAGATCTGATTAGAGTGGAATACATCTGCTTGGTTAGGACATCGAACAACTTTGAGTATTTCTTATTTGTAAATGTGTCCATCTTACCGTAACATATCAACTGTGAACGAAACCATGAGATCCAATAATCGGGATCGTTGCCCATCCTTTCAGACCAAGAACCAGGAACCCCTGCTCTATAAACACTCATGACATCGCTCAGGTACAGGGCTCCTCCATTTTCTGCGCCCAATATTTGGATATAATAATCCCCCACATGAGTTTCTCTGGCGATATCAAAAAATGACATGATCCGTGGTACGGCCGATCTGTTGAGAACAATAGACCCGGTATGCATAAACCCACCTCCGCCTAAAATTACCTCTTCTGTGGAAAAAATCGTGATTTTATCGGAATGCAAGCCTAGCATCCCATCTTTTCTACTTCCATCGACCCGTCTTCTAATTGCAGGATGAAAACTGATGTAGCACTCAGGATGTTTTTCCATCTCGGTAATCTGTTTCTGCAGTTTCAGCGGGTCAATCCAGTAGTCGTCACCCTCGCAGAGAGCGATGTATCGGCCTCTTGCCGCCTTAAATGTAAAATGAGTTACTTTTTCACCTTTTGAATACTGATTTTCGGTCTGGTATATGGGTTTTATGATATCAGGATGTTTTTCCTCATACTCTCTGATTATATCCGCTGTTGCATCTGTAGAGGCATCATCGTGTATGATAATCTCGAACGGAAAATCTGTTTTTTGCATGAGAAAGCCTTCAATAGCATCGCGAATGTAATTTTCGTGATTATAGGTGATGCAGCAGATGCTCACCAGCGGATCTTTGGTTCCGGCCATGACTATCTATCCTCTCACTGAAAATATGTCCCCTGGAACAAGCAGTTGTCGTACCTCTATTTTGAATAAATGAGGCTATGTAACAATTCGCTTGACCTGTATTTACAAACAATTGTTTTCACCGGCAAAACACCTCAAAGCATCTCGTTAACCTTGAAGAAATCAAACTCTCCGTTTGAATAAACGGCGTCGACTCCTGGATCAACTTTTAACCGCGCGAAGTCCTGGGTAGTAAACCGATGTTGTGCCATATCTGGGAAGATATCTGTATAGATTACTTTATCTCGCGGCGTTATAACTAAGTCGTTTTCTTTGCCATAGAGCAACGATAGTGATGAATGATTATCATATCCAAAATGCCATGGGGCACGATCTTCCTCTTTCAGGTATGCTGGGAGGCGCTGGACACTTCTCTCCTCCGGAGTTAGAAGTGCGTCAGCAAACCTTCCAGGAGCGACAGTGATCCCAAATAACGGCGTGGTTACGTCACGATGATCGTAGACGTGTTCCATGCCCACAACCTCCGAGTGCGTAGTGTGGTAACTCGTGCCCAGGTTATATGGCGAAGGGTAAAGGTCGAGAAAACCGACCAAAAAAAGGCCTGATATTGCCACTATTGCAAAAATCGCTGCAAATATTGCGCCTGCTTGTATCGGGGTATCCCTCTTGGAAATAAGGATCCTATAAATGGCGTAGGCAGAAAGAATCATCATCAGGATCTTTAGAGCATGAAGAAATCTAAATGCATTAAATGGGAGATTGAATAGAAATAACGTGGGGATAACGATCGATAGGACACTAAATGGTCCAAGTAATGATAGAAGGGACTTGTTGTATCGGCCATGCCTGAGGTCTCGCAAGAGAAAGAAAACAGCCAGTACAGAGAGAGCGAACAATATCATCACGTCCCCGTATTGCTTGATACCGATCTCAATAACACTATACCCATACCCCCGTGCATATGAGATCGTATCCAGTAACTCCGCAGCCTCGGACGGTGTTCCTTCCCAAAAGATGGTCTGGTAGATGCTTTTTACTGTATTATCCCATACATTAAACGATGAAATCCAGAAGATGAACCATGTGAGCATAATTAAAAACGGCAATGGTATAAATCTATAACTCTTAAGATCTGGTAGTATTATTCTCTTTTCGTGGACGCATCGGCTTATTGCCGGGATAGTAAGTGGTATCCAGAGCGTGAGGAAAACCAGTCCAATGAACATTGTGGGAACTGGGTGAAAAACAGGATGCAGAATTAAAAGCACTGAAAGCGGTACTCCCCAGGTAAAACGTCCCTGATGCAGGTATTTAAAGATAACAAACAAGGTCAATGGCAAGAGGAGGCTTGACAAACCACTGGGTATCAGATTCAGGTAGAAGTCAGTTGTAAAAACACTGCAACTAATTACTCCAACAAGTAGTGCTGCAGGGGTGTTGGAAAATATAGTTTTAGCAAAGACATACATGTAGGGGATAAATAGGGCCGAGAATATAACCGGCACAATTTTATGCAAGATGAGAAGATCAAGATCTGTTAAAAGAACGGTCTCAGAAAGATAAATATGAAGAATCGGGTATATAACCCCTGCTGGGGCGTGCCCTGAGTTAAGTGTTTCTTTAATCCACCCGATATGGGTGGCCGGATCTCCAGTCATGCACCACATGTAGTAGCCACGGATGATAAAGAGGGCCAGGCAGATGGTGTAACACAAGAATACCAGCAAGAATCCTATCTTCCAGAGGGAACTCCGCTCTAGTTCATTCTTCGCTATTGATACAACAACAAGTGCAATCCCGGCAATCACCGAGGCAATCAAGCTCACCCAGAGTATCAGCGGTGTCGACCGATAGATGGAGGCCTCATAGCCCGTGGCCGGCGTGTTCCAGGTGATAATGAGCGCTACGCTCAGAAGGAGAAATAAAAAGATCAGGACGACCTTCTGGAAGCGCTGCCTCTGGATCGCACTGGGACTGAACATGATTATTCAATGTTCTGAAGAATTCCCTTCCAGTCCTCTACAGTCTTTTCAAACGTAAAATTCTCCTCCACAAACCGCCTCCCGTCCTCCGCAATCCGCTCCAGATCCGGGGAGCTCAGCGCCCTTACCACGTTCTCCGCGATGCACTCCGGGCGAGTTATTCCCCATAATAAATCCGGTCTTTCCATCTATTATAACATCCGGTATCGCACCAACCGGCGTCGCGAGCACCGGGGTTCCGCAGGCCATAGCTTCGAGCATGATGTTCGGGAGCCCCTCGGTATAGGAGGGGAGGAGAAGGAATCGGAGCGTGAAGACGCGGAACGTTTTGCGTCAGATGGCACCCCCGGAAATAGTTTTATCAGTTTTCTCCGGCTCCCATCACAACTAGGAAGAACGGCTGCATCCAATTCGAAAACCACTAATCCAGGGCACCGCCATACTTC
>JAKPGY010000035.1 GCA_029550685.1 Bacillota bacterium | reverse complement strand
GGGATAATGTCTGCGTCCTCAAGGAGATCGTCAATCTCTGCCTCAGCCAGTACCCGCAAATCCTGTGCTGTGAACACAAAAATACCCCCTTTCGTGGGAGTAGAATTATCGCCTATCTTGAACTAAAGCACTCCATTTAGCTGCAGATTATTCTTCCCTCGTCAAGCACCACGGGGTAGGTAAGCTTGTACGGCTTGATCACTTTCAGCAGATGCGCTGCCTCTGCTTTGGCAGCAGCCACAGTCTTAGCGTAGCAGTAGTGGTAGGCCCCTACATCAGCCTGTGCTTGTTTGCGAGAGCACCAATTCTTGATACGGGATTGGCACCTGTTCAACATCCATTAAACCTGCTTGCACCCTAGCAACAAAAGCACCAAGTAGCACCACATTAATCCCATCCACTTTCTCACACCTCCGTCAACTGTATGCTGGGCGTACCATTTGTTACGGTTATAGACCACTTATAAAATTTACCTGTTGCGCTATCCTTAACAACATATCTGCTGTCGTAAAATTCCACTTCTACTTCGGGAATTGTGCTTTCTCTATCGTATTCGTATATAAAGAATGCAATATCGCCATCCTTGAGGTCAGGATGTGTAAAAGACAGCTTATCACTAGCAATAACCGCCTTACTAGCATCAAGAATAGTCTCCAGTCCAGTCTCATAATCTATCTTGCTAATTTTCTCAATAGACTTAATAGGCAAGTCCTGATGCAGTACGGTTATTCCATCACTATACAGCCCAGCATCTGCCACAACATTTTCTACATACACCGTCCCGCTCGGATAGCTCAATAAAGTACCACTTACTTGCACGGGCATCTCCACTGGTTCAGCTAACTGATAAATTAGTGTAGTTGCGTCGATTCCTAAAGTATCACCTTTGACACCTGCTTCAGTTTCTCCATCATCATTCCAAGCATAATACGTTCCGCCTTCTGCCATGTCTGCATAATTTATTACTGTACCGCTGGCAACATTCTCTTTGTGTCCTATACGCTGTATTAATTTTCCTTCACTTACTCTAAATTCATCTTTAACACCGTTGAGGATGCTTCTTAAAACCACGTTTGGCAAGTATGCAACCGTTTCTTTGTATGGTTCGTAAGGTGTTTCGGTTGCGCCTTCTTCTATTTGCAATGTGTCATAATCAAAGTAATAAATTTTCCCCCTAGTACCGTAGAGACTATACAAACCCTGTACTGTTTTCCCTTGTACCGTTGTTATCCTCATTTTTACCCACGATGAAGTATGGTTTGCAAGATACGTTACAATACCATCTGTATACTTAATGTAGAGTTGTCCACCAGTTCCGGTATCATCCGCCCTTCGTCCTTCAACTTTTATAACGTATCGTGTGTTAGGTTTAAACTTTGAGAAAAGCAGTTTATCGAGTAATGCTGAATGTCCTACCAAAGCTAAAACATTTCTGCCGTCTACTGTAGTAAGATATGCTACTTGCGGATTATTGATTATCCTAACAATATCCTCTGCTGCCTTTCTACCACCCCAAATATTCTTCCCAACCGATTTCACAACTCCGCATAATGTAGATTTAGTGCCGCTGACATAGTGATACTTTTGTCCCAATATGGACGCTTCCAAAGTAGCTTCTTCTGTCGATAATTCATATAAGGCTATTTCCCCGCTTTCCCAACCAAAGTCAAAAGAGGTTGCACCTGTCAGCTTTACAGGCGTTGGGGTGTCAACGGTATCTATCGTTACATTTGCACCTTCACTGTTGATAAGCAGATAGGTTTTAGCAGCATTGAGGTTTTCTACCGTTTGCGGTGACGTGTCACCTGCACCTGCAAGGTTAGTCCATGTCTGCCCTTTAATCCGAACGTCACTAACTTGCCCATTAACCACGTCATTACCAACACTATAAATCCCACCATCGAAACTTACGGTTTTAGTTGGTCTATTGCTAGGGAGACTATTTAATTTTTCATTCGTGTAATTTCTTGCCAGTTTTAAGCTGACCGCATCCATTAAATCACCACCCAATTCGTACCGTCTGTTACTTCAACAATGCCAGTATCCACAGAAAAGTAATAGCAAAATGGTATTACTGCATGTGCGGCTGCCGCATCTGGTTTATCAGCAGATTTACCACGCAACGTATCACCGCCCGATACTGCAAAAGTTACTCCCCCTATCTCAACAATACTTCCCGATGCAGCTGATATGGAATAGGTTCCATCTCCGTTGTCAATCAGCTTTAATTGAAGTTGCCCTGTTGCGTCCAGGGGCAATGTTTTATCGGCCACTATAGTTACCTCCTTTAATTTCATCGGTAATAAAAGCAAAGGAGGGAACTACGTCCCTCCGCGTCTTATTAACTTATAACGGTCTGCCAACCGCCATTATGTAGCTTTTGACAGTTTTAAGATCAGCTTTGTCCGCAACCTGGACCAATGGCCCATCAGCAACAGCATCGTTGTCTCCCTGATATGCCTTCAACTTGCTGTTTGCGTGGTCATACTCAAAGACGTATCCGCTATTCGGAGAAGCGACTAGAATATCTATTT
The DNA here is from genome assembly GCA_029550685.1 of Bacillota bacterium. Taxonomy (GTDB): domain Bacteria; phylum Bacillota; class Syntrophomonadia; order Syntrophomonadales; family Syntrophomonadaceae; genus DTU018. The sequence goes on along the minus strand of JAKPGY010000035.1, from coordinate 5,800 downwards.
TAGATAACCCCAGGGCCGCAGGGGCAAGCGGTTCGCCACCAGTAGGATAAGAATCATCAAATGTGACTTCTGCAACCACCATCATGGTGTCGTAGAGCTTGGTTTTCTTCTTTATCGCAACTGCGATTGCCATGCGCAAATACCTACCTTTCTAAAATGATAAATAAAGGGGGCAATTAAGCCCCCTCAGATTAAGCCTCGTTGATACCGGAAGCGCGGAATTGACCTCTGATGCGCTGGCACCCAACGTCACAGAAGCGAATTAACTCAGCACCCCAGGCAGGTTTGCCCGCTACTTTGGTCAGCACCCCGCCGCCCTGGTCGCGCCAATTCCAATCATTCATAGCATAGAGCGCCCAGTCTTTGGTGTCCAGACCGTCCAGGGTGCCGGCCGGCATCCATTTGTCAGTAATGATGGGGATTTTCTTTCCGCCATTGACATAGGCCATAGCCTCATAGCCACCCTTGATCTCCAGACTGTTGACAGTCTGACGCAGAGCCGCCTTGTAGTTGATGTAGGCGCGGCCAACGCCCAAAGAGCAATGCATGAAATTGATCTTGCTGCCGCTTCTGGTTTCGGCGTTGTCTATTAACTTCTGGATAGCCATGTCGTTGATCTCACCCACGCTGGTATTGACCTGCGCTTTAAGCCAGGGGTAGGTGGTGCGGGACAGTCCATAAATATCAGCGGCGTTGTTGAATACCGCCGCAAGGCCGGTAAGCTCCCTGCCCAAGCTGCCCTGAGCCACCAGGTAGTCATTGTTGGGCTGGATGTTTGCGCTAATGTTGGTTAGGTCCGCAAGCAAACCAACCACTTTGACGGTCTTAGCATCATCGTCAACCGCGACCACTTCCAATGTGCCGCCACCGGTTAGTATCGCATTCGGGGTAGCAGAAGCATCGATAATATCCACTACCATACCCTCAGACAGGTACACCATGGGGAAGTCGTCGGTCATGGTGAGGGTCAATGAATTATCACTTGAGCCCCAGGTAGCGGAATGGATAACGCCCAATTTGCCGCTGCCATCACCTAAGACAGACCTGCCAATATACATCTTGGCGTCGGTCTCGCAGTCCTGGAACATCTTCTCCAGCATGTTAGCAAACGCGCCCACGCTGGATTTGCTGGCCTCAATCGCCTTGTCAGAGATCTGGAATACTGCAGCCAGGTCCTTGGTTTCCCATGTGGCCTGCTTGAATTTACGGGGGTTAGCAGTCGGGAAGGTAGCGGTCTCATTGATCGCTCCAATACCACCGGTACGCCCGTAACTCATGGTGATACGAATATCTTTACCGACTACATTCTCGGTGTTTCTCTCTAACTGGGCCAGGAAAGCGCTGGAGCCATAGTCCATCTGCTCCCGAAGCCCGGGAAGGAAGAAGTTTTTGAAAGCATCGGTCATCATTGCAATAGTCGATACATTGTCTGCCATGTGGCATTACCTCCTAAAAATATTTAAAGAGGCATTGCCGGTCTGTTATAGCAGGTTAAACCCTGCATACTTCGCCTTTAACGCCTCTTTTGCCGCTTTCATGTCTTTGAGATCAACCGGTGCGGTAGCTGGCGGTACGCCGCCTGATCCTATCACCGGCGGGGCAGGATTGTTCTTTATATCCTGCATATGCGCTGCCAATACTTGATTCTTGATGTTGGGGTCTTGAATCAGCTTTTGCAGCACTTCGGGGTCCTTGAGCAGATCCTCAACAGTTGCCGGCTTTGTTGCTGATGTGGCTTGTGCCTGCTTCGCCTTGGCCAAGTTGTAGGCTACCTCTACCGCATCTTCCCGGCTGGTGATCAGATCACCGTACTCGGCTATGATCTCTTTCATAGCCGGGACCATAGCTTCAAAGTCGGGCCTGTCCTTCTTTGCCGCCGCAACCTTCTCGGCCCACATGTCGATTCTGGCCTGCCGCTCTTTTTCCTCGATGATTGGAGCGACCTTCTGGGTTAATGGCTCCAATTCGGTTTTCATAGCATCGCGGACCAGCTTGGCAATAGCTTCTCGGGGATTCTCGTTGTACTCTTCCCAGAACTTCTCTATTTCGGCCTCGGCCTGAGCTTGAAGTTCTTCCGGGGTGAGTTGATCCTCTTTCGGAGCCTGAGCATTCACTGTCTGGGCCTGTTGGGCGATCTGCTGCTGCAGCGCCTTAACGGTCTGCTGCAATTCGTTCATCTGCTGCACTTGCTTGCCATACATGGATTCCATGCTGGTGTAGCTTTTGACCAGGGCATCAACTTTGAGACTGCCGTCTGGGTTCTTGAACTTGTCCGGCACGTCTAACGGCTGGGGTTCAGGGACCTTCGGGGTAGTCTCGGGTTTAGGTGCTCCATCCTCTGGGGGTGCATCTGGTTTGGTTTCACCTTCAGGGGCATTGCCGGCCATACGACTTTGGAAAAATTCTGCCAGGCTTTTAGGCTGGCTCGGTTCGGACGGGGCAGGAGGAGTAGATTCCGGTACAGTCGGGGAAGTGGTTTCAGGTGTTCCACCGCCTGCCGGAGTGCCCGCATCTCCTTCTAGGAATGGTGTGAGAAATCTTCCAAACGTAAGGTTATCGGCGCGTATGAACATAAAAATACCTCCTAATTAATACAAATAGCCCGCACTCAGCGGCCCTATCAAAGGGTTATCGCTAGTCAGGCTACTCTACAGAATTATGCAGTTTGTTCCTGCGGGGGGGCCATGGCTGCCATTTGCTGCATGGCTATCTCCTGCAGGCCTATCATGTGAATCTGAATGTGATCTTCAAACATCTCCCCTATTATGGGGTTAGCCGCTACCAGTTGCTCATACTCTACCGACAACCTAAAGTTGTTATGGTAGAAAGTATGCAGCATATGGTCGTCAAACTGGGCCGGGAGTGTCATTTGGCCATGTTTCATGGCTAGGTTCTCGCGCTCGGCCTTGGATATATGCAGTTCATCAGCGTCATTAAGTGCTTCCCAGTTGCCCATATCTATCATTTCCAGTACCTTTGCGCGGACTTCCTTGGAGTAAGCCCCTTCACTCAAGAGACCACTTGCAATAAGGTCAAATACCATCTGTCTCCGCTGCGCCGGGCTTTCAACCATTGCGGAATACGGCTCGATGATAACATCGTCGCTCTTAATATCGGCGGCTGTCCAGTCGTACACCTCAACGACATTATTTTTGCCGACATTTCGGAGCACTCGCGGCCCTTTGGCAAACTGCTTGTAAAGCCTGAGCCATATCTTCCCATCCTCCACTAGCGAATTGGCAATGTTGCTTGAAGTGGTCGAAAGCCGGGTATCGTCCTGGTCTAATGCTAACTGCATGGCTACACCGGATTTTACCCCGGCAGGTGCATTAGATTGCCTGGAAAGCTCGGATACCCCGGAAACGATGCTAAATTCCTGCAACAAGAGGGCTACTTCGGTTTCAAACTCCTGCGGTAATGATGCTTGCTGAACTGGCCTGGGTGGGTTTGAACCTCGGGTATGCTCTATTATAGCTCCCGGGCTACCAGCGTTCTCCTCCATATAGTCCATATCCACCGTGCCAGCCTCGGCGGTCCATTGTCCTATAGCTACCCGGTTAAGGAACTCTGCCTTGCGGTTTCGTACTGCATTATAGCGGCGTTGCAAGGGAATCATACGTTCTATCACGCTTTTACCCCAGAAACAGCCCGGCCTTGTGATACATACAGTTTTGGTAAAGGGTAGTGCCGGTTCTCCATCCTCGCCTATACGGTAGGGCAGGGAATCAGAGTAATAAAGCAAAACCCCGTTGGCAACGATTATTAACCGGCCTTCGGGATGGTCCTCTGTGGGCATTTCCCAGTATTCCTTTACCAGTACATAGTCGGCCATGGTAACGGTGGTGTAGTTGTGGGTCATGGCATTGTAACCCAACCCACCGGTGCCGATCATGGACCGTTGCAGCTGCATGACCGCTACCTGCTCCGGCGCCACCTCTTTGCCCCAGGTCTTTTTAACCTCGTCAACGTGGAAGGCCCGGGCATGAATGATGCTCCGGCATTGCTCTACGTCCTGGTGGTAGCATGAATCGGGGTATATCTCCTGCGGCGGGCATATGGTGATTTCCAGGTCCCCTTCCCGCATGTCCTGGGGCAATGGGTTTCCTTGCATATCTACTATGTTTGGATCCCCGCCTATCCTTTGGCCCAGGTTGGGGTTCCATGTGTGCTTTTTCAGGACCGTGCCAGTTGCTTCCATCCATGCGTTGGCATCGAACTGCTTCTGCTGCATCTTTTTATCATAGTAGGTGTTGGTCAGCAGGTGGTTGCTCACTTTGGTTGCCCTGCTATCATCCGGGTCATTGCTGCCCGGCCTTACCTTTAGTATTGGCCTCATCCTGGAAAGCCTAGAAAGTCTGGTTTCGATGTTGGGGGCGATCATGTTAAATACTTCCCGCTCCTGCCACTCGAAGGCCCTGGGGATCTCCTCAAGACTCTGGCTAACCGAGTTAATGTCGATGTACTGATTCCCCTCCAAGAAGTTAATATTGAGCTTCCATTGGTTTTCAAAAGGCAGGCGTTCCTTGGACCGGCGCTCAAACTCGGTATTAACCAGGGATATGAGTTCGCCTTCGTCAATCGGTGCCTGCCCTGGGATAGCATCGTTGGCCTCTGGCAGTGGTCCGTCCCGCTCTGCTGTGGGGCGGCCTCGTATGATCTCCAAAACGGAGTTAAGATTAAACGGCAACTGCATTAGTCGTCACCCCTTAGTTGCTTCATTTGCTGGTTATGGGCCTTGCGTAGACCGACCGTAACCATATTGCCCCCTCTCGGAGGAGGCTTTTCTTTGGCATCGCTACGGTATTCAGCCAATCCTCCTGCCATAATCCTGTCATAAAGGTCCTTGCGCTCAATACGCCACAGATTTTCCCGATAAGCCTGGAGCGCAGCGAAAATGATGATAATAAGCGATATAAAAACTAAGGCGGTCGTTGCGCTAATCACTTAGTAACCGCCTTCTTCCGTGCTTCGCAGGTCCGGGAATGGGTCGCAAGCTTGATACTTGCATCGAATGTTTCCCCGCAGTAGTCGCAGGTGTAAACCTTAACTGGTTCAGGCTGCAGTTCTTCCGGTATGCATGAAAGCATATCCCTGGTACAGTCTTCGCACAAGTACCGCCATAGCTGCGGCGGCCCGTCCGGTCTGCCTATCGCGTATGATACTTTTTTGTGGCAGTTATAGGTTTCGCAGCCAACTGCCACGGTTGTTTTGATTATCTGGCATTTTTCGGCCATGGGTTCACTCTCCTTTGGATTTCCTCAGTCCTATCCTCCCGGTCCGAAACAGCATCATAAACCGTTGAAACGACCACTGTTTTTGCATCATGTCCTCCTAGAATCCGTAATCCGCCGTTTTGCTATCTCAAAGTATTTGTCATCCAGTTCTATGCCGATGAAGTTTCGGTTGGTGTTCACACAAGCCACTCCGGTACTTCCCGAACCCATGCAATTATCCAAGACTGTGTCACCTTCGTTTGTGTAGGTTTTGATTAGGTATTCTAATAGTGCTACTGGTTTTTGAGTAGGGTGCACCGTCTTAAATTCGCTACCTATTTCAATTATGCTTTTAGGATAATTAGTCCATTCGCTTATAAAATCTTTTTGATCTGTTTTTCTTATCCTATGTTCACTTGAATTTGCCTTCTTGCCTTTTACTACTCTGGGGCTATAAATTAAACCTTGTGGATTAAACTTCATTCTATTTTTTGCGTTCTTCGCACATCCACCTTTACTAAAAACTAAAATATCTTCATGCTCTGTCATAAATCTATATGGAGCTTGTGCAAACCCTTGTATTCTAG
>JAKPGY010000005.1 GCA_029550685.1 Bacillota bacterium | reverse complement strand
GGCTTTACGTTTATTAATATGCTGTCCCTGGAATATCCCAATGTCAGGGGATATGCCATTTTCTTTGAGGGGCACTATGATGAGATGGTTAAAACTCTAAAAAAATTGGAAAAGGGGTAAAACACTTGCTCTTTTTTTCGAAAACCATCGTCATATAATGGTTTGCTGGCAGAAGTCGGTCCTTCTTCAACCCTTCTTTCCCCCCGGTAGTCTCGACCTCTGCCAGCTTAAATTAGCACATCCTCTGGCAAAGCCATAGGAGTGATGAGCGTTTATTTCTAATATTCGTAGTTAGATATATCGCCCCTCTTTAGGCAATTAGCTATAGTTAAGCGCTGAATTTCATTAGTACCTTCATAAATCTGGGTAATTTTCGCGTCGCGCATCATACGTTCCACCGGGTATTCTCGAGTATATCCATATCCACCTAATACCTGCACTGCTTCCGTGGTCACTTCCATAGCTACATCACCAGCGAAACACTTGGCAAATGCGCCTTGCCTCTGGTAAGATAATCCCTGATCTTCACGCCAGGCTGCCTCGTAAACTAGGTTACGAGCTGCTTGTATCTTCATGGCCATATTAGCCAACTTAAAGGAAATAGCCTGATTGGCAAATATTGGTTTTCCGAACTGCTGGCGCTCCAAGGCAAATGCCAGAGCATGACGATAAGCACCTTCCGCTATACCTAAAGCCTGAGCAGCAATACCGACCCGGCCGCCATTCAAGACATGCATGGTTTGTTTGAAACCGTCTCCTTCATTGCCTAACAAGTTTTCAGCCGGTACCCGGCAGTTTTCAAATACTAGTTCATAGGTAGCAGAGGAGCGAATCCCCATTTTCTTTTCCTTTTTCCCAAACGAAAAACCAGGAGTACCTTTTTCAACCACAAAATAACTACTGTTACCATGCTTTTGTTCCTTGTCACCAGTCCGAGCCAGTATCACATAAATATCTGCATAGTAGGCATTGGTAATAAAGATTTTTGTTCCGTTCAGTATGTAGGAATCTCCATCCCTAACTGCGGTCAGGGCTGTAGCTCCCACATCTGATCCGGCACCGGGTTCAGTAAGCCCCAGTGCTCCGAGGCTTTCTCCGGAAGCCAGTCGGGGTAGCCAGCGCTGTTTTTGTTCTTCATTTGCTAAATGCAAAATAGGCCAGGTACACAATGATGTGTGAGCTGACAGGGTAACTCCCATGGAAGCACAGTTGCGGGATATTTCTTCTACTGCCATGGCATAGACCAGAGCCCCAGCATTAGTGCCGCCATACTCTTCAGGTACAATTAAACCAGCCAGACCAAGATCGGCCATCTTTTTCCAGCACTCTAGATCGAATTCTTCCTTCTCATCTCTTTCTGCTGCTCCTGGAGCAACAACCTCATCGGAAAAGTCAGCAAAAGTACGCTTAAAAAGTTTCTGCTCCTCAGTTAAACCAAAATCCATGTCCAATTCCCCTTCCCCTAGTTAATGTTCTCTACGATTAAGGCTGTCCCCATGCCTCCACCGATACACAGGGTAGCCAAACCGTACCGTGATTTTCTTTTCTGCATTTCATAAAGAAGCGTAACCAAAATACGCGCTCCTGAAGCGCCAATAGGATGGCCAATAGCTATAGCTCCTCCGTTGACATTTACTTTGTCCATATGATCAGCCCAGCCCAATTCACGGCCTACGGCAATGGATTGGGAGGCAAAGGCTTCATTAGCTTCAATTAGATCCAGATCCTCCACAGTTAATCCCGCCTTGGCCAGAGCTTTCTGTGTAGCTGGAACCGGTCCCACTCCCATAATAGCTGGATCCACTCCGCCCGAGGCATAGCTGACTATGCGAGCCATAGGCTTTATCCCCAGCTCATCAGCTTTTTCTTTGGACATAACTAAAACGGCAGCAGCTCCGTCGTTAATGCCCGACGCATTACCGGCGGTCACTGTGCCGTCTTTCTTAAAAGCCGGTTTTAATCCAGCCATTTTTTCCAAGGTGGTACGACGAGGATATTCATCAGTATCGAATACTATATCGCCCTTTTTACCCTTGATTACTACTGGAACAATTTCATCCTTAAACCGTCCAGACTCAATGGCCTGAACAGCTCTTTCCTGACTGCGGAATCCAAACTGATCCTGCTCTTCCCGGCTGATATTCCATTGAGCAGCTACATTTTCTGCGGTTATACCCATATGATAATTATTAAAGGCGTCCCACAGTCCGTCCTTAATCATGCAGTCAACCAGGGTGCCATGATTCATGCGATACCCATAGCGAGCTTTCTCCAGTGCAAATGGGGTAGAAGACATATTTTCCATACCGCCCGCCAGGATAATATCAGCATCGCCGGCTCGAATTATCTGGGCAGCCAGACTTACTGCCCTCAGTCCTGAACCACACACTTTATTAAGTGTAAAAGCCGGAACTTCATTTGGTATGCCTGCATAAACAGCTGCCTGCCGGCATACGTTTTGCCCCTGGGCAGCTTGCAGCACACAGCCAAAAATAACTTCGTCCAGCATTTCACCAGCTATGCCACTTCGCTTTAAAGTCTCCTCCATTACAATGCGTCCAAGTTGAACAGCTGGTTCATTTTGCAGAGCCCCGCCGAAGCTACCTACTGGTGTACGGCAGGCTCCAACCAAAACAACTTCACGTGACATATTACACTCCCCTCCCCCTTTATATTTCTGGTAGTCAGCTATAGTTCTTAAAACCTATAACTCCGACATTAACCTCCGCAACTTCCATGAGGATATCTTTGTTAAGGGTGTTTAAACACTGGGTCGATTGTTAGTCACTATAGCATTTCTACCCTAATTCACCAGTTTGTCCTTCTAACTCATCCTCCCTTCTCCTTTCTCGAATGGACAATAAAAATAAAACTTCCCTGAGTCCCTCCTTTAGTTCATGTTACTGAATAATTAGGACCTTATATCTATCTCTGCCGGGTCTCCCCCGCTGGCAGCCTAATAATGATATATGGATTCTCAGGAAAGACAGCGAAGATAACTACAATAAAAGCACTAACATTTGAAGGGGATGTAGAATACGCTCATATTGCCTGGTTAAATTAGCAAAAACCATGCTAACTTTTCCCCAGACTAAATATATTCTATTAGCAAAAATAGACCTCCCAGGCATTGGTCCCGAGATGGTCTATTGCAAATAATTCATAACTGTATCAAAAGTGTTTTATTAGTGAATTGTCTGACATTTCGCGGTACAAAGCTGCCTTTCTCTCCCCACCCCGAAACAAGTTCACTCTTTTAATTTACAATTATATATTGAATCATGATTTTCGAACACGTATAAATTTGCGCTTCCCAACTTGTATAACCATGCCATCCTGAATAATTAAATTTTCCTCACCGTACTTTTCTCCGTTTACGCGCACAGCTTCCTGCTGCAGCATGCGCCGGCCCTCACTGGTTGATGATACCAGTTTATGTTCCTGTAAAAATTTGGGCAACCATACCTGATCTTGTTGCTCGGTAATTTCAGGAATATCTTCGGGAATACTGCCTTGGGAAAATACTAGTTTGAATCTTTTTTCAGCCTCGTCAGCCGCTTTCGCATCATGATACATAGTGATTATTTCACGGGCTAGTCTTATTTTGGCATCACGAGGATTCAGGCTGCCTTCTTCCATTGCCTTTTGCATATCCTTTATTTCGTCCAGGGGTACCTGGGTAACCAGCTCAAAATAGCGAGTGATCAATTCATCAGGGATGGACATAGTTTTGCCAAACATTTCATGAGCATCTTCATGGACACCAATATAATTGCCCAGACTCTTGCTCATTTTCTGCACTCCATCAGTTCCCTCTAAAATTGGCATCATCAAAGCTACCTGAGGTTTGCCGCCATATTCTTTCTGCAGCTGTCGCCCCACCAAAAGATTAAACTTTTGGTCGGTTCCTCCCAGTTCCACATCAGCTTCCAAAACCACTGAATCGTATCCCTGCATAAGTGGGTACATAAACTCGTGAATTCCTATGGGCAGGTTATCCCGGTAGCGTTTGGCAAAATCATCCCTTTCCAGCATCCTGGCCACGGTATACTTCCCCGCCAGGTTCAGAACATCCACCAGGTTCATTTTGTTAAGCCATTCGCTGTTAAAGTGAATAACCGTTTTTTGCGGGTCCAGTACTTTGAAAATCTGTTCCTGGTATGTGGCAGCATTTGCCTTCACTTGCTCTTCAGTCAATTGCTTGCGGGTTTCTGACTTACCGCTGGGGTCACCTATTCTTCCGGTAAAATCCCCAATAATTAAATGAACCTCATGTCCGAGGTCTTGAAACTGCCGTAATTTATTTAATACCACCGTATGTCCCAGATGTATGTCAGGAGCGGTTGGATCTAAACCCAGTTTAATACGTAAAGGTTGGCTGTTTTTGAGAGATTCATATATTTTTTGCCTTAATTCATCTTCGGGGACTATTTCAGCTACTCCGCGCCGAATTATTTCCATCTGTTGTTCAACTTTAGCTTTGATAGAATCTGCCATATAATAACCTCCCTACCAAAAAAATTTTAGCACATCTGTTCTAGTATGTGCAATAATGTGAGCTATAGGGCGTATTCGTAAATAGAGTCTCTGCATTTAGGGAAGGAAAAGAATTTAGTTTTGTATAATGTAAACTAAACAGTACCAATAAGCAATAATGCGTCGGGGAGGCATCATTTGAGCATGTCAAATAAGAAATCCGCCCACTCCAGGCCAAACAATTCATCTTTCTGGAATCGTTTAGTCAAGGTGGCAATGCTTTTGGCTCTGGTGGGCGCTGGTTGCATGGTAGGAGTTTTGGTATATGCCGCTACCAACTTGCCGGTTTGGGATCCTCAGCAACTAACCGGGGATAAGGCAACTCTAATATATGATGATGCAGGAAACATGGTTGCTGGGTTACATGCCGGGGAAAATCGCACCGAAATTACCTTGGATCAGATTCCGCAAGATTTGATTAATGCCTTTATTGCTACCGAAGATGAACATTTTTATGAACATCACGGAGTAAACTTTAAGGGCATTGCCCGAGCTATAGTTGCCAATTTGACGTCCGGTGACTTAACGGGACAGGGAGCCAGTACTATTACTCAACAGTTGGCTCGAAATGCCTTCCTTAGTTTTGACAAACAATGGGAAAGGAAGGTTAAGGAGATTATCCTGGCCTTTAAACTGGAATCCAATTATTCAAAAGACGAAATCTTAACCATGTATTTAAATAAAATCAATTTTGGAGCTGGTGCTTATGGAGTACAAGCCGCTTCCCGCACCTATTTCGGCAAGGATGTCAGTGAACTCAGTTTGGCCGAAGCCAGTCTTCTAGCTGGTCTTCCCCAAAGTCCCAATGCCTATAACCCTTTCCATTATCTTGATCGAGCTAAAGCCAGACAGCGTCAGGTGTTAAACCGTATGGTCACCTGTGGGTATATTGATCAAGCTACTGCTGATGAGGCTTATGATACTCCCCTGGAATTTAACAAATTGCAGGGATCTGATCAACGTTACGGCTATTACATCGACGCAGTTATTGAAGAAGCTATCACCATATTTAAGGAACACAATATTGAAGGAGATCCCGATGACCTGATCTACCGTTCCGGGTACAAGATTTACACCTGTATGGATTCTGACCTGCAATCTTATGCGGAAGAACTGTATGCCAATGATGCAAATTTCCCTACTGAGAGCAAGGGCGGACAACTGCTGCAGTCAGCCATGGCTTTGATGGACCATTCCAATGGCCAGATCAAGGCCATCATGGGAGGGAGGAATTACGAAGCCCGGCGTGGTTTTAACCGGGCTACCGATGCCTACCGTCAGCCTGGTTCGTCTATCAAACCTATTTCCGTTTACAGTCCGGCTCTGGAAAAGGGGTTTATGCCCTATTACGTACTGGACGATTCACCCATTTCCTATAAATCAGGAAGTGGTTCGGTGTGGAGCCCGCAAAACTATGATGGCAATTACCGGGGACTCATAACCATGCGTACGGCGGTGCAGTACTCCATCAACACCTATGCTGTTCAAATGCTGGATCTGATTGGTATACGTACTTCTTTTGACTTTGCGCGGTCTCTTGGTCTTGAACTTGTTGATAGTCCTGGCACCAATGATCTAGGATTGGCTCCATTATCTCTTGGTGGTTTAACCCATGGTGCCACTCCGGTGCAAATGGCTGCCGCCTACGGTGCTATCGGTAACGGCGGCATTTATATGAAACCTCATTTTATTGAGAAGATTGTGGATGATCATGATACTGTAATATATGAATTTCAAAGAGAGGATCGCCGGGTTATGTCTGCTCAAACTGCCTGGCTTATGGGCAGCATGCTGCAGACGGTAGTCACAGCAGGTACGGGCACCAATGCCCAAGTACCGGGTGTTTTTACTGCAGGAAAGACGGGCACCTCAGAAGAATATCAGGATTCCTGGTTCTGCGGTTTTACTCCTGGCTATTCGGTAGCGGTGTGGATGGGATATGATCAGGAATATACCATGAGCAGTATTTATGGCGGTGGATTCCCAGCTAAAATTTTCAAAAATATGCTGCAGAAAGCTCATAGCAAGCGCAACCCTCCTGCTAAAGGTATGCCAAAAGGAATCGTTCAAGTATCGGTGTGTTCACGTTCAGGTTTGCTGCCTAGTGATAACTGTCCACCTGACCAGATAATAACTGATTACGCCCGAGAGGATGCGGTGCCCACTGAAACGTGTGATATTCACGAATATCTACTGATTTGCCCGGAATCGGGTAAACTAGCGGGTAAATATTGTCCCAATCCCGAAATGCGTCCTGTAGTAAAAGCCCGTGAAGGCAGTGCTGCTTCAGATCGGATACCTACTGAACAATGCGATATTCATTCCGGAAGCTTCGGCAGCGGAGAAGCCCTTCTGGATAACCAGGTATGGATATGTCTCGATCCCCGTCACAATGGAGAATTAGTACAGGCGCAAATCCCTGGTCCGTGGGAAACAGGAGGCTGTCCCCCGGAATACATGGAGAAAATTACTCTGGAAAAAGGTCAGCGTATACCAGTATGCAATTTGAAAGACCACCAGACTAAGCGTAAAAAAGTGCGTGATGTGATTGACGACATTCAAGACCATTGGGATGACTGATAAATAACAAGAGGCGGAGCTCTGCTCCGCTTCAGACTGTCGAAGAAGTCCATTTAAAGAGATCGCCACGTCGCTATGCTCCTCGCAACATTAGCCGTGAACGATAGCGAACATCGGTAGTGCCGGAACGGCCGATGACAGAACTGGAAGCCATCGTTTGGGTCATTGCGAGCCCCTGAAAGGGGCGTGGCAATCTCAAATATCCAACTTCTGATAGCTTTTTTAACACGCTGAGGCGGAGCTCTGCTCCGCCTATCTCAAGGAAGAAGGACAGTTAATGTTCTTCTGCATCCTCCGTTATTTATCGGTAATGTTCCAGAAGATATTATTGTTGCCGCTGTTTAATACATCTCCCCCCTGATTGCGATTGGTTCTGTTTCCCTGGATAATGTTTTCGTTACCCGAGATCTCGATACCGGCTCCCTGGTTTTTTCTTACCTGGTTGACAATAGCGATATTTTGATTGCTTATGATGTTGATGCCGCTGTTAATATTTTTTGTGACGGCGTTTTCAGCCACTACTGAATTATTCCCGAATTCCAATCTCACACCATTAGCCTCATTGTTTTCCACCTGATTTCCATAGATCAAAGTGTTCTGTCCTTTGGTATAGATTCCTTGCCCACTATTACCAACGATCTTATTTTTGATTACAGCATTGCCAATGGCACCGGGTGTCCAGATTTCCAGACCGTGGCCACCATTTTTGGTGATCACGTTTTCAACAATCCAGTTGCTAGTGGAACCGGGGTTTGACCAACCCAGTAATACGCCCACCGAGAAGTTGAAGCGGATAATGTTCTGGTACAAAAAGTTGCCGGTGGAATCTTCGAAAATGATTCCATCAGCATTATGATTTTGAAAGATATTGCCGATTATGCGATGGTAACCACCTTGATAGATCCATATGGACCGGTGGGAGTTCTGGATAATAAAGCCAAATATCTCAACATTATATGTGTTATTAAGTTGGATGGCGTTCTCATTGCTGGCATTGGATTCAAGAACCACCCCATGCTTTTCCCGAGCTATGATCGAAATTGAACTGGTGTTAACAATTACTGTTTCTTTATAATTTCCGCTGTCGACTAGAACGATATCACCAGGAACGGCAGCATTAACGCCTTGCTGAATGGTAGGCTGGTCCTGGGGTACCCGAATAATTGCCATAAAAATCTCTCCTTTGTTTAATAATTCGAAGTTTATATAGCTTATGATTTTTAGGAATTATTGGTGAAACCTACCATTCTTGCCCATCAACAATTGTGCTGTCTCGGGAGAACAACGACGCCCCGTGTGCACCGCAAACCGTCCCCTGTCGCCTGGCTTTTCATTTTTCATCTCAGTTTTACTACGGTTACTCCATACCCACCTTCTTCCCTGGCACCGTCCTGAAATGACTCCACATAACGATGATTCTGCAAGTAGCTGCGGACAGCTTTACGGAGAGCACCGGTGCCTTTTCCGTGAATAATTCGCACCGAATCAATACCTACTAGATTAGCATCTTCCAGATATTTGTCTATTTCATGAATGGCTTCTTCGGCTAATTTACCGCGGACATCAATTTCTTTTGAGATAGTACGGGCCTTTTCCAGAAAGCTCTTATTAACTCGCTGGTAATTTTTTTCCTCGGGAGACTGACTGGGTACCAGCTGTTCCTGGCTAACATTCAGCTTGAGAATCCCTACTTGTACAGTTACCTCACCTTGAGGGTTGGGCCCTTCCAAAACATAGCCTCGTTGATTGATGTTTTTGATAAAAACATAGTCCCCTGGCTTAATAGCTACAGGCTCTTTTCCCTCAGAACTCTCCGGCCATGGCTCTTCCACATGCAGTTCCCGTATGCGCTGCCTTTTCTGTTCGACTTCGTGCCACTTGGGGGGCTGGTCTTTTTCCTTCAAGAGATTCTTAAGTTCCTGAACTGCATCATTGGCCTCTCTTTTGACAGTACGCAAATAACTGTCAGCTTCACTGCGAGCCCGGGCCAGTATTTCATTTTTTTGCGCAACAAGTCGTTCCTTTTCCTCCTGGAGAGCTTTCTTTTCCTTGGTTAATTCCAGCCGCAAACGTTCTGTCTCCCGGTAGCTTTGCTCCAGATAGTAGGTTTTCTCCTTTAATTCTCGAATCATATTGCCGAGTTCAATTTCCTTAGCTGGCATCAACTGGCGGGCTGCATCAACCAATCGTTCCTCCAATCCCAAACGGGCTGCAATTTCTAAGGCATTGCTCTGTCCGGGGGTACCAATAGTCAACCGGTAGGTAGGCCGCAGACTTATTGGATCAAATTCTACCGAAGCGTTTTCCACTCGCTCATTTTGATAAGCAAAGTATTTAAGTTCACTCTGGTGAGTGGTCACAATCACTTTAGAGCCCTTATCCCTAAATTCCTCCAGTATCACCCGGGCTAGAGATGCGCCCTCAGCAGGATCGGTACCTGCACCCAGTTCATCGATTAAAACCAGCGATTTCGAGTCAGAGAGCTTAAGGATATGAATAATGTTGCTCATATGGGATGAGAAGGTACTTAAAGACTGCTCAATACTCTGTTCATCGCCTATGTCTACAAATACATCATCAAAAATTGAGACCTGGCTGCTTTCTCGAGCTGGTATAAAAAGCCCAGCCATAGTCATCAAAACCAGTAATCCTACTGTCTTAAGGGCTACCGTCTTACCGCCCGTATTGGGTCCGGTTATAACCAATATGTCAAACTTTCTGCCCAGGTGCACATCAATAGGTACAGCTTTATCACCCAAAAGGGGATGACGAGCACGACTTAATTCCAAAATACCGGAGTCATTCACCTCCGGCCGAAAGGCGTTCATACGATATGCCAAACGAGCCCGGGCATAAATGGCATCTATTTCACTGAGAATCTTGACGTTGTGAGCCAGTTCATCCCGGTAGGCAGCTATTTGCATACTTAATTCCCGCAGTATTTTTTCGATTTCTCTTTTTTCTTCAGCTTGCAGGGACCGTATACGATTGTTTTGCTCAACTACCGCCAGGGGTTCGATAAATACTGTGGCACCGCTAGCTGATTCATCATGGACAATGCCTTTTACTTCCTGACGGTATTCCTGTTTCACCGGTACCACATAACGTCCATCCCGTTCAGTTACAATAGCATCTTGCAGTAACCGCTGATTATTGCCTGAACGGATAAATTCCTGCAGATAATCCCGGATACGATACCTTAAGGTCTGGATCTGAGTACGGATCTTTTTGAGTTCTGGGGTAGCATCATCCCGGATCTCTCCCTCTTCATTAACCATGCGTTCAATTAGCCTTTCCAGTTTAAGGTCGGCAAACAGTTCCTGACTTTTGAACTGCATGCGGGGATAGTGGTCATTGTCTGCAGCCTGCTTGGTTAAGCGTGCGGCCAGCAGCAACTGATGGATATCCCGAAGTTCAGCGGGCATAATAATACCACCAGCTTTAGCCTTATCCAGATAGGGAGTTATGATAACCAGTCCGGATAAATAGGTTGACTCGGAAAAACGCAGCATCTCCATAGCTTCAGCGGTTTCATCCAGACGCATCTGTACTGTATCTAGATTTCGGCTGGGCTGTAAATTCCGGCAGAGTTTCTGTCCTCCTTCGGACAAAGCATGACGAGCCAATTCAGCGGTTATCTTGTTAAATTCAAGTTTCTCCAAGGTTTTCTTATTCACTTATTCAACCCCACGATAATAATGACATTTAGTAAAACCTGAGGGACTGCACCGTGCTAGCTGGTCCTTTAAAGACTCGTTTTGCTCAGGTTGATCAGCAGCAATGTTATAGAGAGCTTTGCGAAAAATGCTTACTACCTTTCCTACCTGGTCTGCCGAAGACCTGCGAAGTTCCAAACGTAATGCCCCCGGAGACAAGGACACCAATTTAGGCAAATCGTCGAGCATAGACAAAGTGCGGGAATTAAAAACATAAAACCGGCAGTCGGCATCCCCGGTAACCGGGAAAGTATAACCCTTTTCATCCTGAATGTAAAATTGATCCCGTATACACCAATGGGAACATTTAGTTTTATTCTCCAACACTTCATATAATACACAGGTTTGAGAAACCATCAATACCAGTTCCCCATATACCAGCATTTCAACATCAGTTAGATCCGGGAACTCTCTAAGCTGATTAAGATTGAGCTCAGGAGATACGCAGACTCCCCGTGAACCCCAGGACTGCAATTGTTTCAATGCTGCCGGGTTCAGTACATTCAGACTGTAATCAGTCCAAAAAGGCATCGGTCGATTCCGGCACCAGTTGATACCGCCCAAGTCGCCTGCCATCACCTGGGTACATCCTGATTCTTCTATAAGTTTGGTGTAGTCGAAGCTATCACCGGGTTTGCGAATGCGAGGCAGGGCTGGTATCAGCTCGCAATCCCTTTTACCAACTTCCCGGATCAACGTCTTTATTTCTTCAGCTCGTGGGCGACGGTGACTGCCCAATCCTTCCAGAGCAAGGTATATCCGATCTGCTCCAGCTCCTAGTGCCTCAAAGGCTGCTTCACAGCTGTTTACCATTACTGTTAGCTGCGGCCACCTGTTTTTTTTAGTTTTAGTTTTGAAGGCAGCGTCTAAAACTTGAAGCTTTTTCAGTGCGAAATCCGCAGCGGTGATTTGCCGCTGGTGCTTTTTCATTATCAATTCATTTAACTGGCATACCGCATCACGGCGAGCCTGATTTATTTCACTGAAAGGCACTATAAAATTGCCTGTGCTTACCAAGGTTAGGTTCCGAAGTCTATAAGGGGTGTTACCCAGCCGGCCCAGCTTGTCGGCCAGGGTATCCTCATCCAAGGGTTTCTGTTGGGCTCTCTGGGCTAGACTATTGGTTGTGGCAACAGCTCGCAGACCGCCATCCGTGAGGTATACTGCCTGCAAAGGTTCCCCTTCGTTTATGTAAACTTGAACATCAACGGGAACCTCCGGATAGTGAACATCAGCAAAGCTGGCCCGTGCCGAACTAATCAGTCTTTCATCGTGAGTCTTAAAAACCCGGTCATGCTGGTTAACCCTATGGTCAATCTGTAAAACTACCGTTTCCCCTGCTCCAGCACTAGTTACTGGACGTCCTTTGACTTCCATTCGTTCCACGGTAAAAGCAGGTCCTTGACCCCGGGATACCCATATCTCCACTCCATCTCCTAAGGATAAAGATTCCTGCAGGCGAATGGTAGTACGTCCAGCGGCATCTTGAGATATCACCCGGCCAATATATACTCCTCGATTGTTGGGACGCTGGATACTCAGTCTCTTTGGTACCTGAGGATCCAGGTACCCAGGGGTAAAAGTACGATTAAAGACTCTAGCCATCTCTCCTTTTAAAATTTCCGGGTCAGCTTTTGCTTCCTGGCTGGCCAGTTGATCGAGAAATTGACGGTAAGAACGAGTAACAATAGCTACATATTCCGGTCTTTTCATCCGCCCTTCAATTTTCAGAGAGTGGATGCCAATTTCCTGTAAAGCGGGTAAGTAGTCTATCAAGGCCTGGTCTGAAAGACTTAACAGGTATTTGCCTGTACTGTTTTGCTTATTACCATTACCTGCATAAAGAGTGTAAGGCAGGCGGCAGGGTTGGGCGCATCTCCCCCGGTTGCCGCTTCTTCCGCCCACTATGCTGCTGAATAAACACTGTCCAGAATAAGAAAAGCAAAGAGCTCCATGCACAAATATCTCCAGCTCAGCCGTTACATTGTCTTTGATGGTCCTTATCTCATGCAGCGACAGTTCCCGGGCCAATACCACCCTTTTTACTCCTTGCTGCTGCAGCAGGTTTACTCCCTCAGTATTGTGAACAGTCATTTGGGTGCTGGCATGAATGGTAAGATCGGGCAGCAACTCTCTGAGCAGGCTCAATAAACCGAGATCCTGAATAATAACGGCATCTATATCCAGGTTATACAGTTCAAAGACATAATCCAAGACCTCGTTTAGCTCCTGGCTTTGCAACAAAGTATTGACGGTAACGTATATCTTGGCATTACGCAGGCGGGCATACTCCACGGCTTTCTTGATCATGTCCACAGTAAAATTATCTGCGTACTGCCGGGCATTATAAGCCGGTCCGCCCAGATATACAGCGTCCGCACCGTTTTCCAGGGCGGCTACTAAAGCATCCCAATTTCCAGCCGGAGCTAACAATTCCAATCTATCCTAACCTCCTGTGTCCAGCATTGCTGTGAACATGGCTTCCTAATGTGTCATTGCCCTAAAGGACTCCCGATGTGACGCTTACTACTAGTGTTGCGAGCCCCCGCAGGGGGCGTGGCAATCTCTATTTAAATTTACGCTAAGCACGGCTTGGCAAGAGTGTCAGCCAGGATGCAGGAGTATTAGCCGGTTCGCTCCGGGACTCCTCACCTGCAACCCATCGGCTTACTTCGGTGCGAAGCGGACCGCTTGGAATTCGGCATCCATGCACTCAGTCCTCACTGCTCGAAACGTCCTGTTTCTCGCTCCGCTTCGCAGCCCTCAGTTTCGCCGTGGATTGCAACGGCTCGTCGTACGTCACTCGCCCGGCTAATACTCCTGCTTAAGCCGTGAGGTATGTTTTCATTTATCGTGTCCTGCACTTCAGGTGCTAATTACAGTCAATTGTTTAACATGAACAAGGACGGGGCTCCGACCCGTCCTGGCATAGTATTTGGTATTATATCCATCAATGCAGTTCGTGATCTTTGACCCGGGATACACGAATCAAGCCGGAACAAGGTATGATACTAATCCCTCGTTTTTCCAATTCATCGAGAAACAGATTCATCCCCAGGGAGTCACTGGCCATATGTCCCGCTATAATTACGTTTAAGTTATGCTCTTTGGCCAAGCTGCGATGCTTATCTGGCATATGCATGCAAATAATTGTACCTACTCCAGCCTGAACTAGTTTCTCATAAGCTTTTTCTGATCCGGCTGTCCCTCCTGTCATTTTAATAAATACCCGGCCCGACCGTCGTCTGCGATTACCAACAATAATTTTCGGTCCCGCTTTCAGCATTTGTGCTTGCCGGTATTCCGGTATGGAAAGCAGTACTTGGAGCAGATCATCCAAGGTGGAAAAACTTGCTTCTTCCAGAGCATTTTCCAGGTAACTCTGCACCAGGTTATCTGCGGGAGAATGTATGCACATGAAGGGGATATCCAACAAGCGAGCAGCATCAACCGCCCTCTGGTGGTTCATAGGCAGGTAGCGCCGTTCCACCTCGCTGATCCGCGAGGCCATAATTCCCTCACCCACATTTATGGGAACCCCAGCCTTCTCTAGCATATCCGCCTGGACTCTCATAACCTCAAATAAGGCAGCCGCGGCAATGCCTTCCGGGTGATGAGCCAGAACCAGATCAATATTATGTCCTTTTTGTTTAAGACGATCAGCCAGAAGGATCTCCGGCGTTTCCATATCAATTCCGCACAATATAGTATTAACTTCCGTATCAGTATCTCCTACTAGGATGCGAGTATCGCTGAAGGGGTGATCTAAATTCTGAATATCATAGTACTCTCTCTCGTCTTCATTCATGCGGTCATATCTCTCTAATTCATCTCTAAGCAACCGCCCCAAATCATCCCCCCTGATATCATACCGTTTACCCAAATCTACTGCCAGCTGGTATATGTCCCCCAGTTTCATTAATCTAACCCCCTTCTTTTTGCCGTGGATTCTCTAGATTCTGCAATCGGCTGTCAATGGTCTGCAGTTTATTTACAATCTCTCTTAAAACCTCCGGCAGGTTAAGCTCAGGTTCATCCTGACATGATTCCTGATCCTGTTGAATAAATATTTCTTTTCTCCCCGCCAGATCAGAAGTTCGAATCCGGGTTCGTTTTACCTCTTTTAATCCCAGATCCCGGCGAGTAACAGGTTCATCCTCTTCTTTGAGGATAACGCTAAAACCTCCGCATGATTCAAGAATGCCTTTTTCCACTTCATCTATATCACGGATGCCCTGTTTGCGTAATTCCTGCATAAGGTCATCCACATTGCATTTCTCCCGGGCCAAGTTTTCCCGTATAATACGTCCGTTCTCTATCAAAACCACTGGTTTACCAACAATTATATTGGATAATCTCTGACTTTTAAGGGCCATGATACTCATCATATATTCCAACCCGGCCAATGTAGCCAGAATAATTATACCTTCATAATAGGGAATACTCCGGTCAAGAGCTACAGACACCACGGTATGCCCTACTCCAGTCATTACCACGAAATCAAAAGGCCCTAGTTCCCCCAGGGCTCGCTTCCCTAGCAGGCGTATCATAACCAAGGCCATAACATACATTACAACGGCTCGTATAACAAAGTCCAGCATGGCAGACCCCTCGTTCCTGGCCTATATTCCATGCTTAGTATTATTGTCAATCAGATCCTTTATTCTCTAAGTAAGCTACTAAACTGTTGTATTCCATGGTATTCAATACATCTCCAGGTTGCAGCCAGCCCCGCCGGGCATTGAGTATCCCGTAATGCAACAGGCTTAAGTCCTCCCGGTGATGGGCATCACTGTTGATAGCGATTTTAATGCCCAGTTCCCTGGCTTGACGTGCGGTATCCTCATCAACATCCAAACGATCTGGGTGAGAGTTTATCTCTAAAGCTGTTTTATGGACTGAGGCTGCTTCAAGTACTTGTTCCAGATCAATCTCATATCCGCTGCGCCTGTTTAGAAGCCGCCCGCTTAAGTGCCCGATAATATCTACATGAGGATTTTTGATAGCCTGAATAATACGGTCAGTCTGCCTGTCCCGGTCCAGCTTAAAGTTGCTGTGAACAGAAGCGATAACCACATCCAGTTTCTCCAGGATCTCATCGCTAAAATCCAGACTGCCATCTTTTAAGATGTCCACCTCTATACCTTTCAAAATCTGAAAATCCTGCAGCTCCTGGTTTAAGGCGTCAATCACTCTTCCTTGCTGAGCCAATCTTTCCTCACTAAGTCCGCCGCTGATGGTAAGGGATTTAGAGTGATCGGTAATAGCAATATAGGAATATCCTAGAGAACAGGCCTGGCTAACAGTTTCCTGTATCTTAGCTCCTCCATCACTCCAATCGGAATGAATATGCAGGTCACCTTTTATATGGGTGAAATCAACCAGTTCGGGAATAACTCCCTGGCCGGCCAATTCTATCTCACCTTTGTTCTCTCTCATTTCGGGGGGAATAAATGATAAATGCAGGTCTTGAAATACTTCTTCTTCACTATTTAAACCTTTGAATTGGGTGGGATCCTTCCCTGCGAATAAGCGGTTGCGGAATTCTTTTGACCCAGTGGTCCAAACCAAAGCCCCATAATAATCCTGGGGTTGTACTAGAATAATTTCAAATCTTAATCCCCAGTCCGCATAACCAGCTAAAAAATCGGGGCCTTCTTCCAGAATTTCCCGAACCGCACGATAATCTTTGATTAGATTCTTAACCGACGTAAAATCATGGCTAGCTACTAGTATATCAATATCACTAACCAGCGGTTTACCCCGGCGAATGCTCCCTACCAGAGATACAGTTTCCACATATGGTGACTCTTTCAGATAGTCTTTAAACTGTTCTGCGACCGGAAGAGCCAGTCCCAAAGTAACTTTACCACCGCTCTGCTGGAGTAAATCCATACCCTTTTTTATGTTATATTCCGTTTTGCTTCCCAGACCAGGTATAGTTCGAATCTTCCTATCCTGAGCTGCTTTGAGCAGATCGTTTAGGTTATCAATATGCAAATACTCATATATTAACCGGGCTGTTTTGTGCCCCAGTCCCGGTATTTTCAGAAAATCAAGAACTCCTTCCGGTATGTCGCTAATCAGGCTTTCATAGTATTCACTGCTGCCTTTTTCAAGAAGTTCTTCAATTATTGATTTTATTGACTTGCCAATCCCAGGTAAAGAGTTTAGGCGTCCATGCTGATAAATAAGATGCAGGTCCTCATCCAGGTGGTAAATAGAATCAGCTGCCTTGCGATAGGCCGCTATTTTAAAGGGGTTTTCATCTTTTATCTGCAGAAGATCAGCTATTCGGTCAAGAGTATGAGCTATTTCCCGGTTTGTCATTTCATCCCATCCTATTTTTTCGCTCCTCTTCCAAAGTCTTGACCAGCTCATCGTAGTCTTCCTGCAATTTATTCAGTTCATCAGCCAAATTTAAGGCAGTCAAAACCGCAACTTTTGTGGTGGACAAATTAACATTACGCTGTTGCACCATCCTCATACGCCGGTCAACATAGGAAGCGAGCATTTCTATGTAGTCGGGTTCTTCGCTACCCTTTACTACATATTCTTCGTTAAAAATTTGTACCGTAACCTTATTAATTTGCTCCTTTTTTTCTCCCACTTACGAAATGCCCCCTTTCACTAATAGGTAGTATTTCGCTTAATTTTTTTCATTTCCTTCATGTTACTAAAGACTATAATCTCTCCAAGGCAACGATACTATGGTTTCAATAATCTTCTACATTTTACACGGTCTATTATAGCAACAAATTATAATAACTTAATTCTATTGAACATATTGTTCGTGCAGGAAATTTACCTATTTGTAAGGAATATATTGATTGCCAAATAAAACATAGGAGGGAAAAATGATGGATGCATACAAAGGTAAGGAATACAGTACCATCTTAGCTTGGGTGGAAGAAGGAATAGGTTATATGCAGTTTAATCGTCCCAAAGCAATGAATGCGGTAAACGATGTTTTGCTGGCTGAGGCCACTGAAGTACTTGAGGCGTATAGTGCTGATCCTGAAGTACGGGTCATCATTATCTGCGGTAATGAAAACGTTTTCGCTGCTGGGGCTGACTTGAAGGCAGTTTACCCCATGAATCCTTTCCAAGCCCGGGATTATATTGATGCAGTTCACAAGTGCTTATTCGCTATTGAGGACAACCATAAACCCACCATTGCTGCGGTACGTGGGTTGGCTCTGGGTGGAGGCTTAGAGACCGTATTAGCCTGTGACATTCGCATTATAGCTGACAATTCCACTTTGGGACTTCCCGAAATCAACGTAGGTATTTATCCGGGCGGAGGAGGAACCCAGAGGATGCCTCGCAGCACTTCTATCTGTCTGGCCAAGCAGTATATTTTCACCGGAGATTTCTTTGACGCCGCCACCGCTTATCGCATGGGCTTGGTTAATATGATAGTACCGCCTGATCAGGTTATGGAAACCGCTAAGAAAATGGCCCGCAAACTGTGCAAGAAGAGCGCCCTGGCGCTCCGCGAAGCCAAGAATGCCGTTAATATGTCCATGAATACTGATATCAAGACAGGATGCCGTATGGAGCAAATCGCCTGGGCCATGCTGTTCAGTTCTGAAGATCAGAAAGAAGGCATGTCAGCTTTCTTAGAGAACCGCAAAGCCGAATTCAAGGGACGTTAATTTGCAGAGAAACAAACGCCCGGGACTTACCCGGGCGTTTGAGAGTGTCAAAAAAGTTGCTAAAAAGAGATCGCCACGTCGCTACGCTCCTCGCGATGACATACCAGAAGGCCATCTTATGTGTCATTGCGAGCCCCGGAGGGGCGTGGCAATCTCGAACTTCTAACCATTAATAGACT
>JAKPGY010000025.1 GCA_029550685.1 Bacillota bacterium | reverse complement strand
ATGAAGCAATGATGGAAGCTATCAACGGCCATTATTATGAAAGAGAAAACCCAGATGACTATGAGGTTTGGACCGAGCTTTACGAATCCCATATCGATCTGTAAAACTCAATAACCTCCGAACTGCTAAGCAGCCTCTTATTGCGAGAGGCTGCTTTTTTATTGTATCCCTTATTAGTTCCCTATTTCCTTGCTTTGCTTGAAAAAATAGATTTCAGAACAGGTTGTTGAGTTGGAAAGTACTAATCCTCCGGCGTTAACTATGACCGGCTTATAGTAAGAGCAAAGCTGTGTCCAATCCAACTTTACAGGGTATATACAGCAGATACCGGTAGTTTCAAGAGGATAGTTACCTTGATACCATTTTTCGCAAAGCTACTGCTTTGGCTAAAAAAGACAGGAGGGTAATGTGAGAGCTCTTCATGATAGTCTGACTCATCCTGTTTTTTAAGGCCAATACTATGCGGTCAAAAGCCTGATTATCCAGATGCTGCATATAATGTCTCAGTGTGAGGGAATCTTCATAACGCTTATTGAACCAATCAGTCAGTAAGTCATAATCTGCCCCGGTTACTATAGCTTCGGCAGCATAGAAACCGCTCAGCAGTGAAGGAATCTGTCCAAACCCCATCATAGGTTCAATGAAACCGCCGGCGTTGCCGGATAGCAAGATGTTCCCGACTTGCCGGGTCGAGACCCGGCCTATCTTGTATTCTTCCACTTTGAATTCAGAACCTGGCTGGGGCTTTATTTTGAAGCGGTCTAACGCGGCTGCCCACAGCTCATCGATCTCATCAGGAGAACAGGGAGCAGCAGCCACACTTATACATGCTTCGTGATGGTCATAGGGCGCGAAGTAAACATAGCCTTGTTTGCTAAGGGATTGATCGAACCAGAGCTCGATGACCCCCGGATCAAAGTTTCCTTTGATTATGCAACCTCTTAAAAATGGTTCAATATCAGTGGTCCATACTCCCAGGTCCCTGGATATGGCGGAGTCTCCAGTAGCTATCACCACCCAATCGTATTTTTTCTCCAGTTCCCGGTAATCGGGACTAGAATTAAAAATGATATCTGATTCAATGTAGCTTGCCAGCTGGCGTTCCCAGGAGCGATCATCATGGCCGCGAATAGTGGAATATCCCAGATTTTGGCCGGATATAACGGCTTGCTGGTTGGGAGAATGCACCTTCACAGTATGCACCACTGCGGCAGGTTGAAGATTCACCTCCAGGAGCTTATTTATATAGACTAGAGCATCTTCAATAGGTCGGTGCATGAGATGCATAACTGCTTCCATATTGGGAAAACGTTCTCCCACCCGGTGGCGCTTTTCGAAAATATCCGGATAAATTCCATTCTGTTCGAGATGCCGTGCACAGGCCAAACCAGCAAAGCCTGCCCCTAAGATGGCTACTCTCATGGTAAACCCACCTTTTTTAATTTAGTCTGAACCGGCACTGCACTTTTGATTCAAGTTATAGGGGCAGACTGGAAGAGTGATGGTAGGAGCCAACTAAGAAACCATAGTTGGAGATGGTAATGCAAGTTCTTTCTATTGTTAATAAGAACGAATTTGTTTAACATTAAGAGCAGATTGACTGGATTCAGTTATTTTGTCCCTACACAAATTCATCGGCAGGAAGGATATTTTCTAGGAGGTGTTGCTCTAATGCGTTGTGATTATCATTTGCATTCTTCTATTTCAGCCGATAGTTCGACCAGTCCTTTTCTACAAGTCCGGCGAGCTGAAGAGCTAGGACTGGAAGAGATATGTTTTACCGAACATTTGGAACTCCATTTTTATAGAGGGGAAGACTGGCATCTTAATTTGCAGGATTATAAAGAGCGATTCGCTCAATTGACCTCATCCAGTATCAAAATAAAATTTGGAATCGAAGCTGGCATTGCGCTGGCGGAAGAGTATTTTCCTGAACTGGAAGATGAACTACGCTCGATGCCCTGGGATTTCGTGCTGGCCAGCGCTCATACCGTTAACAATATTGATCCCTTTGAACCTGCTTTCTATGCAGGAAAAACCCTGCCCCAAGCATTTAGGGAATATATCAGTACCATTTTGAGCGGTATCAAACGATTGGATCCGGATTTGTATTGCAGTGTAGGCCATATAGATTTTCCGGCCAAGGGTGTCCATTCGGAAATGGATTCCCGGCTGTTCTACCGTTATGCTCCTGATGAAATTGATGCCTTGTTCAGGCATATTATTCCTCTGGGCAAATGTATCGAAGTGAATACCGCCACTTACCGCAGCCTGGGCCAATTGGATCCACCGGGAGAGGATTGGTTGCGCCGCTATGTGCAATTGGGCGGTGAATTTGTTACCTTTGGCTCAGATGCGCATTCACCTGAATATATCGCCTATCGTCTTGATGATGCCATGGAAATAGCCCGGCGTGCAGGGGTAAAATATTACGCCACTTTTGACCAAATGGTGCCAATTTTTCATAGGTTATGAATTATGAGTGATTTGAATGGGAGGGTGACTTCCCGCTGTATTATAGCCGGAAGCTGAAGCTTCCGCTAATAGTATATATAGGCAAAGCCGAAGCTAAAGCCCCAGCTACGTATGCTTCTTTTTGGAGTAGCTAAAGTATCGTTACGGGATTGTTGCGAAAGCCCTTTCCAAGAACCCCAATATAGTGATGAACAGGCCACGATGAATGTAAAAACACCCTTTTAGATTGTAGGGGAGCCTTTAGCCTCCCTTTAAAGATTGCGGGCGGACAGGTTGTTCAAGTAAGCTTGGGCTTCATCATGGATTTTACGGTACCGGATCCTTTGAGGGGCAGCCCAAAGCGCTTCAAATCCGGAGAGATACTCTCCTTTATAGAGAGTTAACAGTTGGGCTGCCAATTCTTCTGTATTCTGGGACTGAAATTCCGCATAGGTCTTTTCCAATAGAGTGATATCATACTCCATTTTGTCCCGGCAAATTATGTAGTGATTATCCCGGCAAATAATTGCTTCTTCTAACCCCGCAGCCTCCAGGTCTTTTTTGAGGTGGGCCAGATTGACTGCGATCAAGTTGTTTATATTTTTGGTATTCGAGTCCCACCAGATCTTTCCTCTCCATTTTCAAGCACAATTCACCATCCACCGGCATATAGTATAAAGCGCTCAATTTTGGTGGAGGTGGTATCTTGGCCATCCTGGGTTGGGCTCTGGCAATAGCCGCCCTGGTGAAGGGAACCCTGCTGCTGTTCGGTTATTTGAATAATCAGGTATTCCCACAGCCTTTGGATGAAGCTGATGAACGCATGTATCTGGACAAGATGAGGTCGGGAAGTGAGGAGGCCCGCAACAAGCTGATTGAACACAACTTGCGGTTGGTTGCCCATGTAGTGAGAAAGTATGACAGCAGCGGCGAGGACATGGAGGATCTTATTTCTATTGGGACCATTGGCCTTATCAAAGCTATCAAGACTTTTAATGAGGAAAGGGGAGTACGGCTGGCTACCTATGCAGCTCGCTGTATAGAAAACGAAGTATTGATGCATTTACGCAACATTAAAAAAGTTAAACAGGAAGTCTCTCTCTATGATCCCATTGGCCATGACAAAGAAGGCAACGAAATATCCTTGATTGACATTCTGACCACTGACAACGAAATCATTGATCTTCT
>JAKPGY010000240.1 GCA_029550685.1 Bacillota bacterium | reverse complement strand
CAAAACCATGAAGGGCATTCCAAGCTAGCTGCTCATGCTCTGCTAATAGGTTTTGTGGTAATGATGTTTTTAGATAACACTTTGGGGTAAGAGGCAACTGCTGAGCCACCAGTAAATTTAAAAAAATATCTGTAATCGCGGATAGCTATATGGTAATAATGTATAAGGAGTAATGATGGCTGCCCTGGTGCACAGCAAGCACCGGAGTCAGCCAGAAATCTCCAGCAAGAATTCTAAGTAAAGGTGGGACATGCCATGACTACCAGACCTAATGAGGAGATTTCCACCAAACCACCCTATATTGATCTGGTATATTCCCAACGCTGGGATGATAACACCAAGCTTTCGATCAAGATAAACCGGCATATTTATACTGAGCAGACCCCCTACCAGCGTATTGACTTTTACGAATCGGATACTTACGGTACCTTTTTTACCCTGGACGGGCTGGTAATGGTGACTCAAAAGGATGAGTTCATTTACCATGAAATGATAACCCATGTGGCTATGGCCACCAATCCGGCTATCAAGAAGGTTTTAATTATCGGTGGCGGAGACGGAGGCACTTCCCGGGAGGTAGCCCGCTATTCTCATATCGAACGTATTGATATGGTAGACATTGATGAACGGGTCACGAGACTCTGCCAACAATATTTGCCCCAAACCGCCGGTCACCTGGACAAAGATCCCCGGATACATCTACATTTCCAGGACGGTTCTTCATTTGTCAGCCAGGTAGAAGACGGTTTCTATGACCTGATCATCGTGGATTCCACTGATCCGATTGGGGTAGGTGAAGGTCTGTTTACCAAAGAATTTTACCAATCCTGTTATCGTATCCTGGCCGATGATGGAATATTGATCAACCAGCACGAGTCACCTTATTTTGACTTTCACATTGAGGAAATGCAGAAGGCCCATAAAAAAATCCGGGATCTATTCCCGATCGTTCAGGTATACCAGTATCACATTCCCACTTATCCCTCAGGCCACTGGTTATTTGGTTTTGCTTCCAAAAAGTATGATCCCATAAAGGATCATAAACCAGAGGTGTGGGAATCCCTGGGAATTAAGACCAGATACTACAACTCCAATATACACAAAGGAGCCTTTGCGTTGCCTACTTATGTATTGGATCTGCTGAAAGCCTGCGATTAATTAAAAAAGGCCGATTCGTAATCGCCCCTTTTTTATTGTTAGTTTATTTACTGTAATAAACCCCGTCATTACTTATAATGGCCTGGTAAAGTTCGGGACGGCGGTCGCGGAAAACCGTCCAGGATATCCGTTGTTCTTCAATGGCATCCAGATCAAATTCTGCAGTTATCACCATTTCCGAAGTGCGGTCCGCTTCAGCTAAAATTTTCCCGGTGGGATCAGTAATGAAGGATGATCCATAAAAGTTTATAGTAGATTTGCCGATGGTTTCCTTCCCGACCCGGTTGGATGCTATTACCGGCATAATATTGGCAGCAGCATGTCCCTGCATGCATCTTTGCCAGTGCTCCTTCGAATCTACTTCCGGTTCATCAGGTTCTGAGCCAATCGCGGTTGGATAAAAGAGCAGTTCTGCCCCCATCAGTGCCATACAGCGGGCTGTCTCCGGAAACCATTGATCCCAGCAGATACCTACTCCGATACGGCCATAACAGGTTTTCCAGACCTTAAAACCGGTATCTCCGGGGTTAAAATAGAATTTCTCTTCGTATCCCGGGCCAGTGGGAATATGGGTTTTACGGTAAACGCCCAGGATATCACCATCCGCGTCAACCACAGCTACGGAATTATAGTAGGCCAGGTTTTTACGTTCATAAAAGCTGATAGGCAATACCACCTTCAGGTCCCGGGCTAAAGTTCTAAAATGCTGAATGGCCTTGTTATTCTCAACTTCGGCTGCCAGTTTATAATAAGAAAAGTCCTCTGCCTGGCAAAAATAAAGGGTCTCAAATAATTCCTGCAGCAAAATAATTTGCGCCCCTAAGCCCGCAGCCTGCCGGATTAGCTTTTCAGCTTTACTGATGTTTTCATCTCTGTTCTGGGAACAGGCCATTTGGGTTGCTGCTACAGTTATTTTTCTCACCTAAATCCTCCTAGAATAATATATCCATTGCAGTTAGCATTCCACTCTAACTGCCTTTATATAGTATATAGTTTACCATATGCGCTGGCGGTCAGTAGCAGGGACAGGGTTAACCCTAATACCACTACAGCGTTATTAATTCTCATGATATAGGCATTTACTTAGTCCTACTTGACACTGCTGATACAGCCAGGGTAGTAAATTATTTATTTACATCTTGGGAATAATTGCGGCAAACTAGATTAAAAACTATTATAGTTCATAAGTATAACGACGAGGCGCTAGAAATTTTTTATAAATTATTTATGTATGCTCCATATGGGTATTGGCTGTGATAAAATGGTATAGTTTGGCACTGAGTGGATTCTTTTTGAGAGGTGGATGTTGGTGACAGAAAAAAAGAAAAGCTTTCGCTTGTACGAAGTGGTCTTATCAGTTATCACCATAGTATTTGTGGTAGAAGCAGCAGCACCGGCAGCTGCTATCGGCAACTCCCAGTATTTTTGGTGGTTATTCCTCATCTTGGCTTTTCTGCTTCCTTACGGACTGATAGCTGCTGAACTGGGTAGCGCCTACCAGGATGAAGGAGGCCTCTATGATTGGATCAAACGCGCCTATGGCCCTAAATGGGGAGCCCGGGCTGCTTGGTACTATTGGATCAATTATCCGCTATGGATGGCTTCTCTGGCGGTTATTTTTCCTCAGGTTATCACCTCCATATCTGGACAAGAGATCAGTACTTTTGTGGCTACAGTTATCCAACTGGCATTTATCTGGACTGTTGTCTTCATCAGCCTCTTTCGAGTTAGTGACAGCAAATGGATTTTGAATCTATCTGCAGTTATCAAGGTTTTTATTGCTCTAGTAGTGGGATGTCTAGGTTTATATGTAGCTTTAACCCGGGGAATGGCTACCGAATTTACCTGGGGCTCTCTGTTTCCATCCATGGATCTAACCAGTCTAGCCTTTGTTTCTGTAATACTCTTTAACTTTATGGGCTTTGAAGTTTTGAACTCCTTTACATCTGATATGGAAAATCCCCGCAAACAGGTACCTCAGGCTATAGTGGCCGGTGGTATCGCGATAGCATTTCTCTACATATTCTCTTCCTTTGGTATCGGGGTAGCAATTCCTGCTGAAGAAATCAATACCGCCAATGGTTTGGTGGAAAGTCTACAACTGCTTACCGGTACAACCATGGGCCTCTTTATTACCATCATGGGCACTCTTTTCTTAATTTCCTTATTTGGCAACATGGTTTCCTGGTCCTATGGAGTCAACTATGTAGCCAGTTACGCAGCCAAAAATAACAGCATGCCCCCCATATTCGGCCGGCTCAATGAGAAAACGGGGATGCCCACCGGTGCTCCGCTGGTTAATGGAGTAGTGGCCTCTACTCTGGTTATTATTGCCCCCTTCCTGCCCAGCCAGGACCTATTTTGGAACTTCTTTGCTTTAAATATAGTTACCCTGTTGCTGGCCTATGTACCAGTATTCCCTGCGTTCCTGCAATTGCGCAGAATAGACCCTAATCGGGAGCGGCCTTTTAGAATAACGGGAAGCGAGTTTAGACTGAAAATTATTGCTTACTTACCCATGGCTCTGCTTATAATTGCTATCCTATTCTCAGTGGTTCCCCTGGAATTATCAGCGGA
The DNA here is from genome assembly GCA_029550685.1 of Bacillota bacterium. Lineage (GTDB taxonomy): Bacteria > Bacillota > Syntrophomonadia > Syntrophomonadales > Syntrophomonadaceae > DTU018. Next base: position 4,753 of record JAKPGY010000240.1, on the reverse strand, counting down.
GGAATTGAGTTTTAAGATCCCCCTGACGGTTGGAACTGTATTAGCAATCATTGCCGGTGAAATAATGGCTGCCCGGGCAGTTAGAGCTTCCCATAGATAACCAGGTAATATAAATTGGTTCAGTAAATGCTGAACTAATATAAAAATACAGCAGGAGGTTTAATAAATGATGGTGAGGAATTTTATTGATACCAATGATTTTACCAAGCAAGAAATCCTTGATATCATCCGCTTGGGAATCACCTTGAAGAAGTGTATCAATGTCGGTTACTACCCACCTCTGCTGAAGAATAAGACTCTGGGAATGATCTTTGAACAGACTTCAACCCGTACCAGGGTTTCTTTTGAAACGGCCATGGCACAGCTCGGCGGGCATGCCCAGTACCTGGCACCGGGCCAGATTCAGCTAGGGGTACATGAGAGTATCGAAGACACCGGCAAGGTGCTGTCCCGGCTGGTAGATATCCTGGTAGCCAGGGTAAATCGCCATATGACTATTGTTGACTTAGCCAATTCTTCCACCATTCCCGTAATTAATGGTATGTCTGACTATAACCATCCTACCCAGGAAATCGGTGATGTCATTACTATGGTGGAACACCTGCCGCCAGGAAAGAAACTGGAAGATTGCAAAGTGGTATTCGTGGGCGATGCCACCCAAGTATGTGCTTCCCTGTGCTTTATTACCACCAAGCTGGGCATGCATTTTGTACAGTTCGGGCCTAAAGGTTACCAGTTGAAAGACCATCACCGTTCCATTGCTGAGGCTAACTGCAAAATATCGGGGGGCAGTTACCTGATTACCGAAGATACCAATGAGGCTTTACAGGATGCGGATTTTGTTTATACCGATGTATGGTATGGTCTGTATGATGCTGAACTATCTGAAAAAGAGAGACTGGCTGTTTTCTATCCTAAGTACCAGGTTAACCGGGAACTGATAGCTAAAGCCAACCCTCATGTTAAATTCATGCACTGCCTGCCAGCTACCCGAGGTGAAGAAGTCACCGATGAAGTTCTGGATGCTCCCTATTCTATCGCTTGGGATCAAGCTGGCAATAGGTTGACGGCTATGCGCGCATTATTAGTCTATCTCCTGCGCCCGCAAGAGGATCAGCAGTACAAAAGAGATGCGGCTAAGGCTGAGTTGGATCGGGTCCTGGCCGAGATTATGTAATTATGCAGGGTGACAGCGGCATTATTATACTCAGGTAACTGAAAGAGCTTCTATTTAAGTAGTTTTGCCCTATGGGAGATATACTGACAGGAAAGGATGAGGTAAGATGCCCAGAACTTTAAATACAACCCCCAGAGCAGACGGGTTTAGAATGCCAGGCGAATTCGAGCCCCATAAACAAACCTGGATGATGTGGCCGGAAAGAACCGATAATTGGAGATTAGGCGCCCATTATGCCCAAAAAGCCTATGTGGAGGTAGCTGCTGCTATATCACAGTTTGAGCCGGTAACCATGTGTGTTTCCCAAGCTCAGTACATGCATGCCCGCAGTGTTCTTCCGGAATCGGTACGGGTGGTGGAGATGTCCAACAATGATGCTTGGATGCGCGACTGCGGCCCCACCTTTGTAGTCAATGATAAGGGTGAAGTACGGGGTATAGACTGGACCTTCAATGCCTGGGGAGGTCTGGTAGACGGTCTTTATTTTCCTTGGGATCAGGATGATCTGGTAGCCAAAAAAACCTGTGAAATAGAAAACATTGATACATACCGTACCGAAGGCTTTGTCCTGGAGGGCGGATCAATTCACGTGGATGGAGAAGGCACTCTGCTGGTCACTGAAGAATGCCTGTTAAGCGAAGGCCGCAACCCACATATGAGCAAGGCTGAAATTGAGCAGGTGCTGATGGACTACTTAAATGTGGACAAAGTTATCTGGCTCAAATGGGGTATCTTTAATGATGAAACCAATGGACACGTGGACAACATCTGCTGTTTTGCCAGACCGGGTGAAGTCATCCTGGCCTGGACCGATGATGAAAATGATCCCCAATATGAACGCTCTAAAGCAGCCTATGACCTTTTATCCAGCACCACTGATGCCCAAGGAAGAAAACTAAATGTCCATAAACTGCATATCCCCAGCCCGGTTCTGATTACCAAGGAAGAAAGTGAAGGAGTAAATGCCATCAAAGGTACCTTGCCACGCAATGAAGGTGACCGCCAGGCAGCTTCCTATGTCAACTTCTATATCTGCAATGGCGGTATTATCTTCCCCTTATTCAATGATCCGGTGTACGATCCCCTGGCCGAACAGAAACTAAAGGAAATCTTCCCAGATCGCCAGGTAGTGGGAGTATATGCCCGGGAGATCATCCTGGGCGGCGGCAATATCCACTGCATTACCCAACAACAGCCCCTGGGAACCAGTAAATAGGCGACTATATTGCTTACCAAGTACCCCCTGTGATTGATACGCGGTCCAGGGGGTACTGATTTTGGCCTTTTGGCAATATTCCTGACATAATCCACCTAAAACTGATACAATTACAATGTAATAGCAGGCATTTCTTACCTGGTAGCTGAATGACACTTATTTTATCCAACGGAGGCTTATATGAAACTAATTTCCTGGAATGTCAATGGTCTGCGAGCTTGTTTAAACAAAGGCTTTATGGACTTTTTTACAGCTGAACAGCCGGATATTTGCTGTATTCAGGAAACCAAAATGCAGCCTGAACAGGTGGATTTCGAACTGGACGGCTATGAGATGTACTGGAACAGTGCTAAGAAAAAGGGGTATTCGGGCACCGCTGTTTTTACCAAAATTAAACCCAAGTCGGTTGTGATAGACCTGGAGCAGCCCGAGCATGGTGGTGAAGGTCGGGTCATGACTCTGGAATATGATGACTTTTATCTGGTCAATACCTATGCCCCCAATTCTCAAAGAGGTTTGGTCCGTCTAGACTATCGCATGCAATGGCAGGACGACTTTCGTGCTCACCTGATGAGACTTGACACCAAAAAACCTGTCATAGTCTGCGGTGACTTAAATGTAGCCCACCAGGAAATCGATATAAAAAACCCCAAATCAAATGTGAATAACGCAGGCTTTACACCTCAAGAGCGGGAGAAAATGACAGAACTCCTGGAGTCAGGATGGATAGATTCCTTTCGCTATCTGTATCCCGATAAAACCGGAGCTTACACTTGGTGGTCCTACATGTTCAATGCCCGGGAAAAGAATGTAGGCTGGCGTATTGATTATTTTCTGGTATCGGAAAGGATTAAGGAGCAGATCCAAAAAGCCACTATTTATTCACATGTACTGGGAAGTGACCATTGTCCAATTGGACTCGAGATCCAAGTAATTAATGCAGATTAACAATTTGCCCATCTGCCCGGAGAAAGGGCAGATGGGCAATAATCCCTCGCCAACTTGGTAATCATGCCGCACTATCACTTGCGGCCACTCTAACCACTTTACACATCCGACTTATCAGTAGCCTACATCAGGTCATCATCAACCAGCAGAACTTTGGCATATATCTCCAGGTAATGTAGCATGATAGCAGCAATTTCTGCTCTGGTTACTGAAGCTGCCGGATCCAGATTATCTTCACCCTTACCCTTTATTAGTCCAACAGCTACAGCCCATTCCATCGCCTCTAGTGCGTAATCGGAAATTTGGTCAGCATCCGCAAATCCGCTCAGGTCATTGGAGGCACTGATATCTCTGCCTTTACTCATAGAATAGCGGTACAGGAAAACAGCCAGCTGTTCCCGGGTAATAGCATCATTGGTCCCAAAAAGGTCATTGCCGTAGCCTTGTACAATTCCCTGGGATTCCGCCCAGTTAACTGCATCGGCATACCAGGTTCCCGCTTCCACATCTGCAAAGCTGCTGTTGCCAGAGACTTGGGGACTTCCCTCCAGACGGTAAAGCATCGCTGCCAGCATACTCCTGGTAGCAGCACTGTTCGGTTCAAACATATTTTCGGTTACACCTTCCATGATTTTCAATGCGTGCATATAAGCAACTGCTGCAAAAAACCAATCATCCACTGTGACATCCTTGAATTGTCCTGCCGCCATCGGGCATGTCTGGCCGCCTGACAGCGTATACTCCCCATCGTAAGATATTATGGTGTACTGGTCATCAAGTACTGCATAAGAAGCCAAAGTTCTCGTTTCAAAACTGACCATACCCTGTTTTACCGTTACATCAAACACATACATTTCATCATCCTGGTAAGAAATGACTGTCAATGTTTTCCCTTCATATTCTGTACCTACCGGGATATTAACGGTAATGGTGCCCTGAAGGCTCTTATTCACAGAAATACTATAATTGAGCAGCACCTTACCCTTCTTGGCCAACTCATTGATAAACTTGTGTATCTGGTCAGGATCGTGGCCTTGTGAAGTATTGAGGGTGACCACCAGTTTGGTCGTATCATCAATGCCCTGGCCGGAAACGGTCACACCGGTTTTCGGATCAGTAATAGTGTTGGTGGCAGGTTTGGATGGAACGTTATCATCATCCTCGACCGTGTTACGATCGGTGCTAGTAGGGCTGTCACTGCTGCCCCCACTCGATTTATACCAAACTTTGACGTTGACAGATCCGTAGGTTGAGTTGGTCGTAATCCTATTTACACCAGGTACAGTTACATCAAGATCATCTCCTAATTGGCCTACATCACCAAAAGCACTGATATTGAGATTACCGATCTGAATATTTCTTGTTCCTCCATCCACAACACTTCCTGCAGCTTGAATATCTGCTTGGCCTGG
>JAKPGY010000236.1 GCA_029550685.1 Bacillota bacterium | reverse complement strand
CTTGTATACACGATACAATGGCTGATGCAACCTGCTATACCAGCATTTCTTAGAAAAATAGCGGGGTTTGAAAACCCCGCTAAAATTGGTCTTTTATGGTGGGCCGTATAAGATTCGAACTTATGACTTCTTCCGCGTCAAGGAAGCACTCTCCCACTGAGTTAACGGCCCTTAAGCACTTATGATTATAACTTGTAAATTAACGAAAATCAACACCTCCTCCCGGTCAGAGGGGAGAAGTATTATCAAAAGCGAAGCAACAAAAGCCTCCAAAGGATTCGCTTCAGGGGCAATGGCATAGGATACTTGTTATCCCTCAAAAAATGCTCAGTTGACAATTGCTGCTGCTTCAGCACGGCTGGCTGCATGGTGCGGCCGGAACGTACTAGCCGGACAACCGGCAGATATTCTATGGGCAGCAGCACGGGCAACGTATTCCCTAGACCAGGAAGAAATAACATACGTATCGGCCTACCGCTTAAGGCTTAATATAATCCTTCACCTCTTCTCTCATTAAACTGATATTCTAATGATTACATGGCCGAAAAATTACTCTTGATAGGATTATATTTAAATGGGATAATATACCAGGCTGGACGTCTTATTCCTTCACAGCAGGAGGCTTCAAGTAAGGCAATGAAGCCATTTCTAGCGATCAACAAAAGGAAACGACTTCTATATCGTAATAATTTCAGGTGTGTTACCATAACTGTATAACCACATATTAAATTTATATTAATTTATATTAAGGAAAGGAGAGCAATATTTTGATGCGGAAAACAAGCATAATACTTAGTCTCATCCTGGTCATGATCCTGGCAACCCCAGCTTTTGCCTCCGTAACTCTGGACATAAACGGGAGGGCATATGAGCCCTCCAGTGAAATCTACCTGGAGGATGGAGTCACTTTAGTACCACTGGATGTTATCGGTGATGTACTGGGCTGTGAAGCTGCCGTTGGGGAAGATATCAGGCTGAAGGAAAACGACAATACCCTGCAGATGGCTGTTGATAAAACCACTGCCATGGTAAATGACGCTGCTCAGACTATGCCCAAAGCTCCCCGCATAATTGAGGGCAAAATCTACGTTCCACTGCGCTTTGTACTGGAATCATCAGGGGCACAGGTTAATTGGAATGGAGAAACCCGCCAGGTATCCATCATCTACAATGAAATGCGCAACGGCATGACTGCGGAAGAAATTATGGCCAAATCATCAGCAGCTATGAATGCGGCCAACCAGTACAAAATGCTGGCTGATATGCAGAGCACCATAGGGGTTAAAGCTGATGGTCCAGAGGCCGAAGCTGTGAACATATCCATGGATATGAAAGGCACGGTGGAAGCCTGGATGCAGTTAGAGCCTGTGGCCATGTACCTGAAACAAAACATGACTATGGATATTCCCAATGCACCCATTCCTGGACTTCAGGCTGTAGAGACGCAAATGGTCATGAATCAAGATGGTTTGTTCATAACTATGCCGGATATCGGCTGGGTAAAGATGGATTTAGGCGATCTAAATATAGATGAACTGATGCAGCAGTATATGACTCAAGATCCAACTGCTGCTTTGCAGCAAATGCGGGATCTAGGTATGATAGTTTCCTTTGGTCAGGACCAGGAAAAGAACGGCAAGAAATACTGGGTTGTGCATGCCGTCATGAATGGAAATATTATGGAGAGCGATTATTTCAGCAAGTTTACCCAGCAGATGCCAGCATTAATGGAAGGAATAGACATCCAGCAGCTTCTGGAAAACTTGGATGTAGACTTGGTCTATGACACGTGGATCGATCAGGAAACCTTCTATTCTGATTACATGAATATGTCCGGTGACATGAAGTTTGACATGAATCTGCCGGCAACTGGGGAAAGTCCGGCGGGCGTTATGGAAATGGCTATGAACATTCAGGCATCCTATACCATGTCTGATTACGGCAAGGAATTCACCGTACCAGATGTGACTGGTGCCCGGAACTTTGAAGAAGTCCTGGCCGAACAGGCTGCCAAATTGCAGGAGACTCTCGAATCAGGAGAATAAAATAAGCACCCTCTACAAGGGCGGTTAGCATTAGCTAACCGCCCAAGAGTGTCAAAATAGCATAAAATTAAATTGCCACTTCTTCGGCTCGCTACATTAGTCGTGAGCGATAGTGAACATCAGTAGTGCCGGAACGGCCAATGACAAAAAGCCGTCTTGCGTGTCATCGCGAGGAGCGTTAGCGACGTGGCGATCTCTTTTATCACCTTTATCGACAGTCTGATGGCGGTTAGCATTAGCTAACCGCCCTTATTTTTCACGACATTATACCCGATAATAGTACCCCTTCCCTTAAGAAAATGGTAAAATGATGCATATTGTTATACTGGTATATTTACTAATTAACAATAAGGAGGCACAGCAAGTTGAAAAACCGTCTGGTAACCAAAATTGTTGTCTACCTGGTAAGTTTTGTTACCATAATCTTTGCAATTTTTTATGGGATCAATGTGTCAGTACAGAAAAAACTTATAAATGAGTTTGAACAGCAGTATTCTGTGAGCATTCTAAATCAAGCAGAGCTGGCTCTGGACTCAGCTTATGATCAATCCGAGGCTTTAGTACAAGCATTAGAGCATAACCCTGAAATCCTAAAAGCATTTGCCAATGGAGACCGGGAACTTCTAGGAGCATTGGTAACACCGCTTTTTGAAAGCTGGGAAAAGGAATACGATGTATCACAATTGCAGTTCATAAGTCCTGATGTTCATTCGTTTTACCGGGCTCACAAACCTGAAGAATTTGGAGACGACCTCAGTTTTCGCAAGGGTCTGTCCCGGGTTATCCAGACCAAAGAGCCATTGACGGTAGTGGAGTCAGGGGTTGCCGGATATGGATTGAGATGTATAATTCCGGTGACCGATGGTGATCGCTTCCTTGGAGCTTGTGAAGTAGGAATATCCCTTAATAAAGTGGTAGAAAGAGCTCTAGGTAATCAGAATCTTGGATACTATTCGCTGTACAGTTTAAAGGACAATCAATTCGAGAAATTATGGGGCAACGATGCCCAGGTCTCTTTGTTACCCGCTGATTTGGAAAAACTACACCAGGGGCAGTCATTTTATAGAACCAGTTCCGATGATAAATATATTTTAGTGATGGTTCCCATCAAGGATGCAGACAATCAGACTATAGCATACATACAGGGCGAATTACCACGGGACAACATTTTGCAAGCGGAAAAAACCGCTAAATTGCAAATTTTCCTTATGATGATACTAGCTTTATTAATCCTGTGCGGTTCCATTGTTATAATACTGCGGCGGGCATTACAGCACTTAAAGCCTTTGCAGGAAGCCATGAATGACGTTAGCAACGGCGATCTGACCAGGATAATAGAATTAGCTTCTCGCCAGGACGAAATTGGCCAGGTCACTTCCGATTTTTCCAAGTTACTGGACAAAATAAGAGGGGTATTTAAGGAACTGTTTACCACTACCTCCAATTTAACCAGCAATGCCACTTTTATGAATGATGTAACTACTTCATCCGTAGCCAAATTGAACCTCTCCATAAATGCCCTGCAGGAACTCAGCCAGCAACTGGATGATGTAGGAAAAAACCTGCAGCAAGCTGACCTGGGAGTTGAGCAAATTGCGGCTGCTACTCAGACGGTAGCCGAACAGGCCCAAAATATGCAGGAGTCCTATATCGCCTTGACAGAGGTCGCCCGCAGCAGCAAAGACAGTTTAAGCCAGATAGTACAGTCGATTAACAACTTGAAAGCCAGCAGTATCGACACCTTGGATAATGCTCAGGAATTAGAGGTAATATCCCGTGATATAGGAGCTATATCCAGTACTATTATGGCTGTCTCTGATCAGACTAACCTGTTGGCCTTAAATGCTGCTATCGAATCCGCCCGTGCTGGCGAACACGGCCGTGGATTTTCCGTAGTAGCTGAAGAAGTACGTAAACTAGCTGAAGAAACAGCCCAGTATGCCCAGCAAATCAGTAACCTCATAACCAATGTGCAATCACACATTACCGGTTTTGTGCAGCAGATTGAGTCAATGGCTCGGATAGTCGACGAAGGAAACCAGACCACTCTAGGTGTGGTGCAGAAGCTGGAGGAAATTGTCAACCATATTGAGACCTTGGAAAAGTCCGTCTACGATATATCCTCCGCTATGGAAGAACAGAGTGCTTCATCCCAGGAGATCTCTGCTGTGGTAAACTCGGTAACTGAAGTATCCAATGACTTGCTGGCAACCCTGAGCGATACTATGCAGCACATCCGGGAACAGGTGGATAATTTCTCAGAACTGACTCGTATAGCCGGTGAGACTAATCAAATATCCGATTCACTGCGGGCTATAATTCAGCAATACCGTCTGCCCGACGAAGCTGTGCTCACTCAAGTTAAAGACGACCATCGCAGTTTTGTACGCAAGTATGAGTTTATAGTAAAGCAAAAGCTCTATTTTGATCCCGATCAGGTTGTTGATCACCACTCCTGCCGTTTGGGCAAATGGTACGCCGGTATAACTGATGCCCAGATTAAGCAAGTATTTACTGAAGCTGCCGATGAACCTCATAAACAAATTCACAGCCTGGCTCGTCAAGCAGTAATTCTAAACAATGAAGGCCGTCATGAAGAAGCTCAGCAAATCATTGCTAAAATGCATGAAAACTCTTCTAAAATCATAGCTGCTATCGATAGGATAATAGAACATGTAAGCAAATAAATAACCGATTTATATAAAAACAATATAGGGGGCTTTGCAGCCCCCTTAATTTTCTTGGATTTAACCCCTTTATTTTCCCAGAATAGAATCACCCTCCAACTATTGGAATAAAGGATTCCCTCCTACCATACAAATATAGAAAACCATACAAGGGGGGAAGACCAGCTCCATGCCTAGAATTTTTGGCTTTTATGAGATGCAGCCCCGGGCAAAGGCCACTTTGATTGGCATACTAGCCCTGGTAATCCTAGCCAGCAGTGTCATGTATGTACAGGCTTATCACCGGTTGAAACCAGTTTACCAAGTTAAGACTGACCAAAAAGTGGTGGCTTTGACTTTTGACATCAGTTGGGGAAACCAGACACCCATGCCGGTTATAGAAATACTGAAAGAAAAGAAAGTTAAAACTACCTTCTTTTTATCAGGTCCATGGGTAAAACAAAACACCGATGTAGTTCAGCGCATCAAGCAGGACGGTCATGAAATCGGCAGTCATGGCTATCGCCACATAAACTTAAGTAATCTTAGCAAATCAGAGGTGAAGGAAGAATTAAAAAAGGCCCATGAAATTATCAAAGAGGTCGCCGGTGTAGAACCCAATCTTATCCGCACTCCCAACGGGGATTACAGCGATCAAGTTATTGAAGCTGTTCATGAAATTGATTATGAAGCTATTCAGTGGAGTGTTGATTCCTTGGATTGGATGAATCCGGGAGTAGACACTATCGTAGAAAGAGTAAGCAAACGAGTCCACCCTGGTGCAATCATACTCATGCACGCCAGCGACAGCTGCAAGCAGACTACCGAAGCCTTGCCTCAGGTCATAGATACCCTGCAAAAACAGGGTTACCAAATTGTAACCGTTTCCGAACTTTTGAAGATGGGTGAAAAAGATAACTAATTGCTGTGAAAACAGTCGTCGTTGTGTCATCTCCCTAAAGGACTACCGATGTACCCTTGCGGGTACGATAAAGGTTGCGAGGAGCGAAGCGATGTGGCGATCTCTATGCCGGTCTGCGCTAATCACGGTTTCGCAGGATGTTAGCCAGGATGCAGGAGTATTAGCCGTTCAGCGATGTTTTCATTCATCGTGGTCTGTACCACAGGTGACAATTGCTGTAAAAACAAATGAAGCCATTTAAGTTTAGGCTTAAATGGCTTCATTTATTCTTGTTCGCGTTCCTGGTAATCATCTATATGTTCCAGGCCAATATCTCGCAAAATCTCGTCGATAAGACTCTTATCCACGTTTTCCCCCCCTCCTTTCTATCTAATCTTTATTAACACCTAACAGTGCAAAAAATGGTGGGTTTGACTAAAGTATGTTAGGATATAAGGACCCAGATTATTAGTATTATCTTAATTTTCTGACTTATTGTCAACCCCTAGCGATTTATCTTGGGAAAACGCAGCCTCCGCCAGGGTTTCTTCCTGTGCAATTGCAGCAACCGTGTCTAAGCTGCGAAGAGATTTTCCCACTTCGCTTAAGTTGTCAATATCGGCACTGCTAGCTGCTCCTAATTCTTTAAACCGGCGGGCTGCTACAAGTACTCGGCTTTCATAAGAACCCACTGCCTTATTATATGCATCAACCGCCTTTTCCAGACCTTTGCGCATATCCTGGAAATGATCGGTCATAACCTTAATACGGTCGTAGAGAGTTTTACCTAACTCACTTATCATCACAGCGTTCTGGGCAATCATTTCTTCTCTCCAACCATAAGCTACGGCCCGTAGTAGGGCAATTAAGGTGGTTGGGGTGGCCAGGATAACCCGTTGCTCAGCACCATATTCGATGAGGGTAGGATCTTGTTCAAGAGCAGCGCTGAAAAAGGCTTCCCCGGGCAAAAATAGTACGGCAAATTCCGGTGCTGCTTTGAACTGATTCCAGTAATTTTTACTGGCTAGTTGATTAATGTGAGAACGTATTTGCCGGGCATGATCAGCTAATTTAATCTTACGCTGTTCTTCGTCAGGAGCTTCCAGCGATTCCAAATAGGCCTGCAATGGTGTCTTGGAATCTACTACTACAAGTTTGTTATTGGGCAAGTGTATAAGCATGTCTGGACGGAGACGGCCTTCTTCCGTAGTAACTGATTCCTGCTGGGTAAAGTCACAGTATTCTACCATACCGGCAATTTCAACTACTCGCTTAAGCTGAATTTCGCCCCAACGTCCTCGGACATTAGGAGCACGCAATGCTTTAACCAGATTGGAAGTCTCTGATTGCAGCTGATTCTGGGTTGAAGCTAAAGCTTTGAGCTGTTCGGTCAGGCTGCCATATGCTGTATTCCGTTCCTTCTCAATAGATCTTATCTGTTCATCTACCTTTTGCAGGGATTCACGCAGGGGTTCTATCATCTGAGCTATAGCCTTTTGGCGCATTTCCAGATCACCCTGGGCTCCCTGCTGGTATTTTTCCAGGGTAGTGCGGGCCAGGTCCAGAAAAGATTGATTATTCTTCTGCAAGGCTTCGGCCGACAAGGCCTTAAAAGCATCCGAAAGCTTGGTTTGCGCCTCATTTAACAAATCCATTTTTTCTTGCATGGCCTTTTGTTCCGAAGCCAGACGGGCTTCTAGTTCAGCGATACGGGTTTGCAGGCTGGTATTGCGTTCCGCCAGATTCCCCCCTTCGTCAAGCAGCCGGGCAATTTCTGCTTTTAAAGCAGGTATTTGCTCATTTTTTTCTTCTGCAGCAGCTCGCCTTTGCTGCTCCTGTTCCAGCTGGGAACGCAACTGCACAATTTCTTGCATTAGTTGACTGTTATTCAAACGTTCTTGCTCCAGGACTACTTCTTTATGCTGCAGTCGTTCTTCTATTGCCGACTTCTCAGCTATAATTTGATACTTAATTCGATCAAAACGCGCTTTAACTATTACAATGGCTAGAACAGCCACCAGCACCACAGCTACAAGTACCAAGGTTGATTCCATTTATGCAACCTCCGCCTTATTCTTCTATGTGTATAGATTCTCGACCAATCTTTTTATTCCTTGCCTGGCAATTATGGAAATAACTCTTCCTCAATCTTTATTTAATTTTCTGGTCAGAATAATTCGCCAAGGTCTGATAAAGCCTTCAATAATAGGCTTTATGAACACATAAAGTCAGGTTATCTCCTCCATAAAGGAATTGATTACCAGCTTCTATTGCATTGGCTTGTGAAAGGTATTACAATCACATTAAAGAAAGGTATCGGATCGAAGGAGATGAGACCAGTCAATATGAATCGTTTATCTTAGTAGATGTGGAACGGTTACACATATTGACTCCCCAAAAGAAGGATACTAACTACGAACCGGAACGGCGGAACACAGTTGACAAGCAAACACAGCAACTTCGACCAGTCTATTGACAGAAAGTGGGGGATGTATATGTTGAGTAGAGATGGAGTTATAGCCCGATTCATACTGGCATTCTGTTTCTTCTTCTTATCTGGTACGGGAATACTTACTGGAGGCCTGGCTACCTTGAGTGGAGTCCTAGGAACCGTAGAACTGACAACAGGGTTATTACGTTACTCACCGTTGCAGGAAATTATCGACATGGTTAAAGAAAAAGTTAATCACAGAATTGAACACACTACAAGTTATCACCCCGCTCTCAAGCACAGGTAACTCCAAATCCCCTGAAATAGGCCTGTCCGTCCACAGGCCTATTTCATTTTCTGCTTTTTTCCCAATCTCCTTTTACCAGATGATAAGTTTCAAATCTGTTCTCGGGCAATTTAACATTATCCCACTGATCGTGAACCCCGTAGGCCAAATTCCCTGTTTCATTGCTGTATATCTTATAGACTGTAGTAACAGGCTGGTCAGCAACTTGTTTTCCTACATAGAATAGATCTCCGCTAGTTCCGCTGAAATTACCCGGGAAGTTCACCCATATCTCACCGGATTCCTTTTGAAAATCATTTAAGATCTCTTCCCGGGTAATCACCGGCAGGTTATCCTGCTGGCTCATGTCATTATAATTCAGAACCAAAAATGCTATCAGCCCAATAGCGATAATGTACAGAATACGCCGCTGATGCAACTGCCATTCACCTCAAATATATTTATGTCGTCCTGCACCATTGCCCTTCATTAACCTCAGCGACTAATCTCCGCTTTTTTAAGCGTTGCAGGTGCTTGAGGAGCATCATTCTGTTCCAAAACTGCGTATATTCCGTTTGGGATGGATGATTACTTACAAAGGGCTGGCTGGCTATCTCCATAAAGGATCGGGGTTGAGTCAAATATTTCAATATATTATGCTCCTTTTGCAGACCTATATCAAGATAATTCCTCAATAGTCCTTGTATATCATCTTCTCCCTGGTAAAACAAGCGCCGGTGGGATGTGGCCAAAATAGTGGGATTCAGGTCCATCAATCTATGTATGGATCGCTCCAACTGGTCGAAGTCTGAGTTTTCCCCGCCGTACCAAGGACCGTAAGGTGAAAGATCTATATCAGCCGAAAACAGTATATTGCTGCGTTCCAGCCAGAAGGAGCAATGTCCATGGGAATGACCGGGGGTATGCAAGGCAATGATGCGCTCCGGTCCTGTATCCCACTTGCTGCCGTCATCAATTAAGCCTCCTAACACAATGGGTACAAAGCCCGGCTGCACCGGTACATCTTCCGGCATAACTGCATTCTCCGCGAATCTTCTGGTGCGGGGTTTTCCCATCAGCTTTTCCCAGTGCTGATATCCACTATAGGAGGCATAAATAGCTGGATCGTTATAACCGGGTGCTTCTTCTCGAGAAGCCCAAACCTGAGCACCGGGAAAGAAACTCACCCCATTGATATGGTCAAAGTGGTTATGACTCAGCAAAATGATGTCTGCGGGATCCTTAAGTTGGCTGTATGCAGTACCACCAGCTCCTGCATCAATTAAAATCGAGGGATCTCCCTTAATGAAAAGGGAGTTGCTGTACGGAAAAACCGATTTACCCTCTGGACGAATTAGCTGGACATGGTCATTAATAGTAATGATCAACAGGTACACTTCCCGAAAACAGAATTAATTCGAATTAATTAATATCCTATCATCCAGCCAGAAAAGAATGAAGCCCGGGTATAGACCCGGGCAAGTGAAAACATGTTATTCCAGTTTGTCCAGCATTTCCATAACCATATCGAAGAAGTAAGTAATATCGTCTTTATCACTGATACCTGCCTTAAAGCCTATCTCTGGAAACCGGCCGCTGCTGCTGATCTTAACATTAACCGTGTATTGCGCCTGCTCCATTTCCTCTTCCAGTCTTTCCACGTCAATGTCGTCCCAATCTTCTTCTAAAACCATCTCATTTTCAGCCAGTTCCGCATTGTTCATTGCCCGTTCATCAAATTGAGTTTCTTGATTATCAATAATCTGGGATACGATCCACATAACATCTGTGGCACTCATATCCAGTTCTTCGCTAAGCTGTATGATTTCATTTGCGACCGGGGTTATTTTCAGTAGGTCTGATAAATTAACCGGATCTCCCTTGCCCCATCTCTTCTTCATACGATCACCTCCGCATCTGCTTACCACCATACGAGTGCCACCATCAAGTTTTGATAATGGTTCTATAGGTACGGTTGAATCCTGCAATTGTAATTTACAGTCATTTCATTGTACTCTTCCTAATTTGATTATATGTGAAGCAGCTTAGAAAAAACAATGAAATTACGAGCTTCCTAACTGCTATAATCTATGTAAGTTTTCCCATAACCGGGTTAGTTAATATAATCCTTATATACTCGGAAGTGCTAACTGGAATGAAATTATAGCATGAACTAAATTCCCCCGCAATGTTAGCTCCATATTTTGATTAACTGGGTACCCCCTCGCTCGACCGTCTGTTTCAGGGTATACTGTATAGTATAATAGTAGGTTAATAAAGGCAATGTGGTAAATTGCGATGAAAAAGAACAACCATCCAACAGTAATAGTTGATGAAAATCATCATATCCGCAGTATACGGCTCAATAGGTTTCAGTCAATTATTTCCAAAGCACCGTTGAACTGGGCTGTATTAATAAAGTTTACGCTGGCCGGTGTTTTGGCAGGAATCATATTGGCATGGATTATTTGAACCGGCTTTAGATATATCTTAAGAAGGACTATTCATCTGTTCACGGCGTTCTCGCCTAACCCTTTCTACCTCCGGTTTTACTAATTTACGTATATTTAGCATATTATCTTTCAGAAAAGCTTCCAGTTCGTCTGTTTTCAAGCTCACATCGTGGCGCCCCAGCCTAATACTGAGGCAGTCTTCTCCTTGTAAATAAAAATTAAAATCAGCCTTGGCCAGATGGTCCCCTACTTCAAAAACCGCATCGCCGTTAGCCTTATTGCGATCAGTCAAACGAAAATTTTCAATTCCCAAGAATTTCATGTATGGTTCCTCCTTTAACTACCCCTTTTGCCTGCTATCATTGTAACATTTCAGACCATACTATTGCCTTTTATCCAAGAATATAAAAGACCAGATAAATTAAACATCTGGTCCAATTTAGCTATGCAATTAGATAAATTTCCTAACCAGCCTGCGTATGCCATGAATACCTTTTTTATACCAATGGTCTAAGTACTGGAAATCCTACGGCTATTTTAGCTTCCCATATTAATGCTTACAAGTCAAGTCCTATAATGAAAAACACAGCTATTCTATGATGCAGTTAAATAATTTCACCATGGTTATTACTCACCCTTAGGGATACATTTTTCAACATTTTTGGGTGGTTTGCTTTTTGGTCACCCCCAACTAGTATAATTTCTATAACTAAATCTATTTGACAGCCGAGACCCTAACCCTTTTCTAAGCATATGGCATTGGGTCTCCGTCTTTATTTATCCTGATTTAATAGATGTTGAAGGGAGGTAGAGAAAAAATTCCTAATCAGACCAAGCATTATTAAGGCCTAGCTTCCTGGTTGGGAGGCAAATTTGGATGTATTTTGGGGGAAGGACGTGAACTAGTATAATGAAATTCAAGCTAAAAGAAGGAGTAACACAAACCCTGCTGGGTAGTTTACTCAGTCTACCGCTGATTTTCCTGGCACCAGCAATGGCTTTTGCAAGTGAAGCCGATTTGGTTGTTCCAGCTTTAAGTGAAGCACAAAACAATCTTCTTACTATAGGTATTGTTGTATGCGTTCTGGGAATGATTTTCGGCTTATTTCAATTTCTCAAGGTTAAAAAGCTGCCTGCCCACCAATCGATGCTGGATGTAGCCGCCACTATTTATGAGACCTGTAAAACGTACTTGATTCAACAGGGCAAATTCTTGTTGATCCTCTTTGCCTTCATTGGTATATGTATCGCTTTCTATTTTGGATATCTGGATCAAATGCCCGCAAGCAAAGTTTTGATAATACTGGGCTGGACAGTCATCGGTATACTTGGTTCATATAGCGTTGCCTGGTATGGTATACGCATGAACACTTTGGCTAACAGCCGTACTGCTTTTGCAGGACTGCAAAGGACACCTTTGAAGGTGTTGAACATAGCCCTGGATGCAGGTATGAGCATCGGTGTGCTGCTGGTAAGCGTGGAATTGATCATGATGCTGATTATCCTACTGTTTATTCCGCGCGACATCGCCGGAGCCTGTTTTATTGGGTTCGCTATAGGTGAATCGTTAGGTGCCAGTGCCCTGCGTATTGCGGGTGGTATTTTTACCAAAATTGCTGATATAGGATCTGACTTAATGAAAATCGTCTTTGGCATCAAAGAAGACGATCCCCGTAATCCCGGTGTTATTGCCGACTGTACCGGTGACAATGCCGGTGACAGTGTTGGTCCCACAGCAGACGGTTTCGAAACCTACGGTGTTACTGGTGTAGCTCTGGTAACTTTTATCGTATTGGGTGTATATGATGTAACCCTGCAAATGGCCCTGCTCACCTGGATTTTCGTTATGCGTGTATTGATGGTTATCACCTCTGTAGGTGCTTTCTATATTAACGGCCTCATCAGCAAAGCCAGATTTGCTAACAATGAGGATTTGGATTTTGAACAGGTTTTGACCAACTTGGTTTGGACAACTTCTATCCTGTCCATCGTGGTTACCTTCATAGTCAGCTACTACTTGCTGGGCCCTGGTGCCGGCATACATACCGCACTGACCGATTTATGGTTTGTACTGGCCACCATTATCAGCATCGGTACTCTCGGTGCTGCATTAATACCTGAATTTACAAAGATATTTACCAGTCCCAAATCCAGCCACGTAGACGAAGTAGTTAAAGCCTCCCGGGAAGGCGGACCCTCCCTGAACATCCTCTCCGGTTTGGTAGCCGGTAACTTCAGTGCCTTCTGGATTGGCCTGTTATTCCTATTCTTAATGTTTGCTGCCTATTATGCCAGCGGTTTTGGTCTGGCCGAGATTATGATCTATCCTTCTATCTTTGCTTTCGGTCTGGTGGCTTTTGGTATGCTGGGTATGGGCCCGGTTACTATCGCGGTCGACAGTTATGGTCCGGTTACAGATAATGCCCAGTCTATCTATGAACTGTCTCTTATTGAGCAAATACCCAATATCGACAAGAAGATAGAAAAGGAATTCGGCTTCAAGCCCGATTTTGACAAAGCCAAGTATTACCTGGAAGCTAATGACGGAGCCGGCAACACCTTCAAGGCTACAGCCAAACCGGTGTTAATTGGAACTGCCGTGGTAGGAGCTACTACCATGATATTCTCCCTGATTCTGGTTATACAGAATGTCCTGGGAGTGCAACCGGAAGAAATCCTTAACCTGCTGAATCCTTACACCATCCTTGGTTTCATCTGTGGCGGCGCGGTAATCTTCTGGTTTACCGGTGCATCCACACAGGCTGTTACTACCGGTGCTTACCGGGCAGTAGCCTATATTAAACGCAACATTCAGCTGGACGATAACGCCAGTCAAAAAGCGGCTACGGAAAAATCTAAAGAAGTGGTAAAAATCTGTACTCAATATGCACAAAATGGTATGTTCAACATATTTATTGCCATCTTCTCTTTTGCTCTGGCCTTTGCCTGCTTGGCTGCTCCGGCCACCGATAACGCGCCAGTATCCCTGTTTGTTTCCTATCTAATTTCCATCGCCATATTTGGTCTGTTCCAGGCAGTATTCATGGCCAATGCCGGAGGATGCTGGGACAACTCCAAGAAAGTGGTGGAAGTTGACTTGCAGGAAAAAGGAACCGAACTGCATGATGCTACTGTAGTAGGTGATACGGTGGGTGATCCTTTCAAAGATACTTCCTCAGTAGCTTTGAATCCGATCATCAAGTTTACCACCCTGTTCGGTATGCTGGCCATGGAAATCGCTATCGCCGAATCCTTCCGCGGGATTGCTCCCAAGGTAGGTCTTGTATTCCTGGTGATAGCTCTGATATTCGTATGGCGTTCCTTCTATGGAATGAGAATCCAAGTAGAAGATTAAATTTCGCTTTGAGTTCGCTTGCTCTGTTTAGGAGTCGAAATATTGATAACGATTAGAATAAAGATCTAAACCACTGTAAGCTAATTGTAACTACAAAAGGTCACCCTGAATCGCAAGCGATCTTCAATATGAGATTGCCACGCCTGCGGCTCTCAACATAAATAGTAAGCGTCAGCGAACATCACTAGTCCGCACCAGGGGAAGCATTAAAAATATTTAACATTAATAGTAAGGAAACTACCATTGGTACTGCTAGTGTAATAACAAGTTCAGAAGCCATTATTGAGATACATAACACATTAGTTTCCAACTTATCATTGAACTAAAGGACTCCCCTTGTTCGCTTTTGCTCACAATTGATGTTGCGAGGCCCACCCCTGTAAAGGCGTGGCAATCTCTTTTTCTAATCCAATTTATTGTTATCTCCGTCGGAGCTGGAGCTGGGTATTACGCCTCCGTTTTTGGCAATAACATAATAGCCAGGATACTCTCCAGCTTCAATCTTTTGAATAAATTCACCTCGACTCATTTCCATACCGGTCTTCAAATCAAAAAACCGTTCATGACCATCCGGCTGTGACAGATTTACTACTTGATCTTTCTGTTCCACATAGTTCCCTCCTGACTTATTTGTCTTAGTATGCCTGTGCCCCGCCCAAGTAATACCGGGATCTAAATATATGCTACAATGAAGCCAGGTGAGGTGAAGTCCTTTTATGTGCGGTCGCTACACTATTACTGTAGATGCAGGAAGCATTGCCTGGCGTTTTGGAGCTGAACGTCCAGAATTTGAATTTGAGCCATTTTATAATGCGGCGCCAACCCAGCAGCTGCCTGTAATTATAGAGACCGGCAGCCAACGGCAGTTGGTTTTGATGCGCTGGGGTCTTATACCCCATTGGTCCAAAGACATGTCTATTGGCAATAAGCTAATCAATGCCCGGGTAGAGACTATTGACCAGAAACCAGCATTTAAAAACCCCTTTCACCGGCGCCGGTGCCTGATTCCTGCCGATGGTTACTATGAATGGGCAAAAGTAAATGGCTATAAGCAACCCTTGCGCATTATATCTACCCAGCAAAACATCTTCAGCTTTGCTGGTATTTGGGATAGATGGGTAAGCCCAGAAGGATTAGCCATAGACTCCTTCAGCATTTTGACTACCACCCCGGTGGCTTCTATCAGGCATATACACCATCGTATGCCCCTGATACTGCCTTTCGATCAGGAAGATAACTGGTTGACAGGTCCAAAAGAATGGAATCCCCAAGCGGTTCAACATTTTTTGGGCAGTCTTGCCCCCTTCTCTTCCCTGAGGGCTTATCCCGTATCCACCCGGGTAAATAGTCCTCACTTCAACGATCCTTCTCTAATCACTCCCGTTTGATGAATGCATCACTTTTTTCTTAGTAATTAAAGTCTTATGGTTGCATGACTAAATATAAGACTTTTGTTCAATATTACTATAGAAAGGGGGTCATTATATGACTGATGGCAAAAACTTTGTGGATAAGATTGGCCTGGCTGGCTTACTCAACCTTGATGAAATGGTGGCAGAAGATGAAGCCAAACGGAAACAGCTAAATCATAAGAAAAATAAATCCAAAAAGTAAATTCGCAAATAAGCCATACGGGGTGGTAAGGTGAAGGAAATCAGCTGTGTATACGACAACATAAATCTGTGCGACCGTTATACGGTTTTGTTTAATGATGGTGACGCCCTGGCATTGTCTGAACATCCCAGTGACGCAGAAGGTTTTGCCCGTTGGATAGTCGTGGATGAATATGATATAGACCGGCTGGGACAGCCTATTGGTTTTGAGGAACTTCCTTCTGATGTTCAGGATTTTGTTTTTAATGAGCTGCGTGACCAATAATCATCGGGGAGGCTTGGCTGCATCCCCGATATCTATATTGGACACATCAGCCCGGCAACTGGCTCTGTCAAACAGAAAACCTGAAGCTTGCCTTCATTACCGGCCCTGGAGAACCACTACTCCTGCTGTTCTTTATTGCCGGCAATCAGTACTGGCTTTGAGGCTAGATTGTTGACCAGCATACTCTAGGAAAAATCCCCCCCTGTTCTTCCCCTTTTAAGTACTAGTCCAAATCTATTTCATGCTGAATCATATTGGTTAAGCCACCGGCACCTTTTCCCGGCGCTTTACAACAAGTGCAGTTTACGGGCATAAAAAGTCAGCTCATCCCGATAATCAGGATGGGCAATAGCAATTAGGCGTTTAGCCCGTTCCCTTATCGACTGGCCTTTCAAGCGCGCCACCCCATATTCGGTTACCACACAGTCCACATCATGCCGGGGAGTAGTGACAATTGCTCCTGGTTTCAACTGCCAGGTAATTCGCGAAACCGGACCCTCTGGGGTGTTGGCCAATGATTCAAAGGCTATAAGGGAACGCCCGTTTTTAGACCTATAAGCTCCATTCACAAAGTCCAGTTGACCACCGGGATGGGTATACTGGAGATGACCAATAGATTCGGAACATACTTGCCCAGTTAGATCAACTTCTAAAGCCCCATTTATAGAAATCATGTTATCGTTCAGTCCGATCACGTATGGATCGTTGACCCACTCTACCCCCCGGAACTCAATGCCCCGGTTGTCATTGATCCAGTCATACAACTTCTGTGAGCCCATCGCAAAAGTAAAAACACAGCGATCCGGCAGCAATGTTTTTTTCCGGTTAGTTATTACTCCCTGTTCCCACAATATGCGCATGGTATCACAGGCCATTTCCGAGTGTACACCCAGATCCTTCTTATCTATTAGTGCAGTAGCAGCAGCATTAGGGATTCCCCCGATTCCCAACTGGATAGTAGCCCCGTCGGGAACAAATTCTGCACAATACTGACCGATTATTTCTTCATTGGCATTAGGGGGAATATCAGGCAATTGAAATAGTTGCTGCTCAGCTTCAACTATGGCATCCACCTGCGATATATGCACAAAATTTTCTCCATGACTGCGGGGAACAGTACTGCTTACCTGCACCAGGACTTTTTCAGCCATTCGCATAGCCGCCAAACCATAATCAGCACCCACTCCCATGCAGAAATAACCATGTTCATCCATTGGAGCTACCAGGTGCATGGTAGTTGCTACTTTTCTTTCCCGGAAAATCCTGGCGGCATCACAAAACCTCACCGGACTGTAATAAAACTTGCCTTCCTGTACATCACGACGGTGAATAACCGGATATCCCAAATCCACCTTCAGCCCTGACTCAGGATGAATGTTTTTAATATCTGTATCATAAAGGTCGACAACGTAAAACAGTTGTACATCCTGAATTTCATCCTGGCGTCGCACCAGAGCATTTACCAGGGCAACCGGATGGCCTACTGCTACATTAGTCAGCACAATTGAATGATTGGGGATCAATTTAACAGCCTCATCTGCAGGCATGAGTTTTTGGCGATATTGCTCTTTATAATCCACCTTAATCCCTCCCTACAATAGTGGCGATGCCCATACCTCCCCCGGTACAAGCAGTTGCCAATCCATAGCAGCTACCCCGTCTCTGCATTTCGTAAACCAGCGTGGTCATCAGCCGCCCGCCGGTTGCCCCTAAGGGGTGTCCTAAAGCAATTGCTCCACCGTTTACATTCAGACGGTTTCTGTCCCAGCGTAAACCTCGCTCCACCGCTAGGGTCTGGGCAGCAAAGGCTTCGTTGCACTCGATAAGATCAATTTCATCAAGGGTTAAACCAGCCTTTTTCAAAGCTAAATTGACCCCCAAAACCGGTGCTTCACCGAAATAGGCAGGCTCCACTCCACCTACCGCAAAGCTTATAATTCTAGCCATAGGTTTAATTCCCAATTTCCGGGCTTTTTCTTCACTCATCAATACCAGTGCTGAGGCGCCATCATTCATACCGCAGGAATTACCGGCAGTAACAGTACCATTTTTCTTGAACACTGCCGGCAGACGGCTCAGGTTTTCCAGCGTGGTATTTGGCTTAGGGTGTTCATCAGTATCAAAGATGCGTACCCCTTTTCGGTTTTTCAGCTCAAGTGGAACTATCTCGTCTTTAAAAACTCCCATTTCTATAGCTTTTTGTGCTTTATACTGACTTTCCAGTGCAAATTGATCCTGTTCTTCCCGGCTGATATTGTACTTCTCAGCCAGCAGTTCAGCCGCCCCTCCTGAGGTTAGACCAGTTTCATGATCACGCAGGGTGGCGGCGGCGTCATCAATCAGCTGAGCATCTCCAAATCGTAATCCCCAGCGGGCATTATAAAGTGAGTATGGATAATTACTCATGTTTTCCACACCGCCGGTTACTACAATACTGGCTTCCCCAGCCATGATCATCATAGCCCCCAAGTTGATGGCCTGCAAACTTGATCCGCATTGCCTGTTGACCGTAAAGGCCGGTACTTGCACAGGTATACCCGCTCGCAAACTGGCTTCCCTACTGACATTGAGACAGATAGCAGGAGGATTTACATTGCCGAAAATAACCTCCTCCACCTGATCAGCCTTTATACCCGCCCGTTTAACAGCTTCGGCAATAACCGCTGCTCCCAGTTGATGAATCGGGAACCCGTTCAGGCTGCCTCCGAAAGTTCCTACTGCTGTACGGACCGCACTGACAATCACTACCTTGCTTGCCATTACATCTCCTCCCTAAATAAAGTGGACCTTTTTCCCTTGAAAAGTCAGTTGGCCCTAAAATCAGGGTGAGCTTTTATACAACTCCCTCAGATTCACTCAACTTACCTCCTATCACATTCACTTTTTTCTATTACTGAAAATGAGATTTCAGCCTGGCAGAGTGCAATTCTCATGCCAGACTGAAAGCCTTTAATTTCGGGGCTTGAGCCGGATTTTATTTCAGTAGAAATGCAAAATAGCAAATCATTATGCTATTCACCTGGCCAATACCTGATAAAGCTGAAGAATTATTGCAGTTTTAGACTTTTGCATTACTGAGGAACAGTTTGCAGGAAATGAGAATGGATTTTATACTAGTTTGTGCCAATTTTCCCTTATCATGGAATTCTCACCTGTGCAAATTCAGAGTATATTACTAATAAGCTAATAAATAACAATTTCTAAACTTGAGGAAAGGGGAGAGGTGATCCATGTGAATATTGAACGGGTAATAACCGATATCATTGAGAAAAATCCTCATATTGCCGCTATAATTGTTGATCGTGACGGCATTATACGTTTCATAAACGATACCTATCTCAAAGCACTGCAGCTGCCAATAGACGAGGTAATCGGTCAAGACATCAGAAAAATAACTCCTTATTCCCGAACTATGAAAGCTATTGAAACCGGCCGCCCTCATCTAGCCTACAATTGGAGCATCCACGGGCGTCAAGGAGTGGCCTGTTCGGTTCCCCTATTTGAAAATGACGAAATAATCGGAGCCTTTGCTTACAGTATATTTCTTGATATTTGGGATCAAAAACTGCGAAATCAAGTGCTAAACGGCATTATCAGTAATAAAGAACCCTATCAAGAGGGATTTAAAACCCGTTACAGTTTTGATTCCTTGATTGGCAAAGACCCTGGATTTGTTAATCTCAAATGCGTTGCCCAAAATATAGCTTATCATGACAATGTAACCGTTCTGATCACCGGCGAAAGTGGTACCGGAAAAGAACTGTTTGCTCAGGCAATACATGAAGGCAGCAATCGCCGTGCCTTCCCCTTTGTGCGCGTAAACTGCGCCAGTATTCCTCATAATCTCATGGAGTCGGAGTTATTTGGGTATGAAGAAGGTGCTTACACTGGGGCACGCCGGGGTGGCAAAGCCGGTAAACTGGAACTGGCTCATAACGGCACAGTCTTTCTCGATGAAATCGGGGAACTGCCCCTATCAATGCAAAGTAAGCTGCTGATTTTTTTACAGGAGCGAGAGTTGGAAAGACTGGGATCCAATCGTCCCATACGTGTAAACGTTCGCATTATAGCTGCTACCAATCGCAACCTGGAGAAAATGATGCATGAGGATAAATTCCGGGAAGATCTTTACTATAGACTCAACGTTATCCGTATCGAAGTCCCCCCGCTGCGGTTGCGCAAAGGCGATATTCCACTTCTGGTTCAACACTTTATGGCAAATATAAACCAAAAACTGTGCCTATCCATTGAACAAATATCTGATCAAGCTATGGAGTTACTTATGCAGCATTCCTGGCCCGGTAATGTTAGGGAATTGGAAAACGTAATTGAAAGAGGTATGATACTGGCTGATTTGGAAGATATGTCAGTGCTAATGCCACGGCACCTGTCATTTTCTCCTGTCCAGGATAGCCCGCAATGGGATGAAGAGGCAGAAGATGATTCCAGGGAAATTAAGGACCTAAAGACCTTAGTCAGTGAATTTGAAAAAAAGGTTATCCTGCAGGTATTGCGAGATACCAAGGGGGACAAGATACAGGCTGCCAAATACCTTAATATCAATCTATCCTCGCTTTACCGGAAAACTAAAAAATATAATCTAGATATTTAATAAACACAAAAGGAGCTACAGCCTATCAGCCATAGCTCCCATAATGTGAAGGGAATAGAAGATCAGACCGGACTAAAATTTAAGCCAGTACTTTCTGCTCTTTCCAACGGGCTATTTCCTGAGCTGAATAACCAATTTCCTGCAGAAGAATTTCAGTATGTTCTCCCAGTTCAGGAAATACAGGTTTGACTATTGCGGGCGTATGAGACAATTTAATAGGACATCCGGTTAGCATCATATTTTTACCGCTGCCCTGAACATCTTCCATTATGATCACCATATTTCGATCCTGAACTTGAGGATGCCGGCTCATTTCTTCCAGATTTAGTACCGGAGTAAAACAGATATCGTCATCTGCAAAGTAATCCACCCATTCCTGCTGGGTCTTGCCAGCCATTATCGATTTAATATCAGCCAGGATTTCCTCTTGACGGGTATCATCCCATTGATAAGGTATATATTCCGGCCGGCCAATCCTTTCACAGAACCTCTGCCAGAACTTAGCTTCTACTGCTCCCAGGCTTACATACTTACCATCGGCAGCAGCATAGATCTGATAACAAGCGAAGCCACCCGTCAGCGCTCCCCCATTACAAACCGGCAGTCTGCCCTGCCCGGACCACTCAGCCAGACTGAAGGCCAAAAGACTGATAGCCCCATCCAGCATAGCTATATCACAATATTGGCCCCGGCCAATTTTTTCCCGGGCTATTAACGCCAGCAGGATAGCACTGACGGCCTGCAGAGAGCCGCCGGCCAGATCGGCGATCTGCACTCCGGACATTCCCGGCTGATTCCTGGTGCCGGTTAAACCAGTAACCCCTGCCAGGCTTAAATAGTTTAAATCATGTCCGGCTGCATACTGAAGAGGTCCGCTGTGCCCATACCCGCTTATAGAGCAATAGATCAGTTGTGGATTCACTTGGGAAAGTGCTTCATAACCTAACCCTAATCTCTCCATAACCCCAGGTCTAAACTGCTCTACAACCACATCAGCATACTGGGCCAGCTTCATAAATATTTCTTTGCCGATTTCCGATTTGAGGTTAATTGCTAAACTCTTTTTCCCGCGATTGACCGCGTAGAAAAGAGCACTCTTGTCGCCTATTACCGGGTAAACATGCCGACCCCATTCGCCGCTGAGTTCTTCTACCTTGATTACCTCAGCACCAAAATCAGCTAATATCTGGGTACAAAACGGCCCCGGCAGATATATCGATAAATCCAGTATCCGGATTCCTTCCAGGGGCAGGGACATAGTTATTCCCCCTTTGCAGAAAAGTGACCATAATTAATCGTCGAAGCTGAAAACGGGGCGGGCTGAAGCCCCGGCTGAATACAAATCTCCTGGATATACCCTACTGCTCATTCTGACCCGTCGCCCGATAATATCGAATGTTATTTTGTTAGTTTCCATGTCGATCAAATTGCCCATAATCCAAGGACCTTCATCCAGCTGTACAATGACAATGGTATAGGGAATCTCGTTTTCACGTCCCCGGGGTGCGACAAAACTGGTGGTATAAGTTACGATAAATCCTTTGCCGCTCAGCTCAGTGATTTCCAGATCCAGTCCAGTGCACTCCTGGCAGCTCATTTTAGGCGGGCAAGTAATAGCCCCGCAGGAGTTGCATCTCAAGCCCAGCAGCTTGGATTTGCGTAAAGCCTTATTGTATTCCTTAAACGGCAGTTTGTAATCCATATGGCTTCCTCCTTCCTAACTCTGCACTACCAGGTGACAAAGACATCCATCCCCACCCAGAGTATCTACTAATCCAGTGCGTGCTCCTTCTACCTGCAGCCCATAGTCAACCATCTCATTGCGGAGTTGTTTGCAGATATGATAGAGCTGTGAAACTCCAGTAGCGCCAATTGGGTGCCCTTTTGCTTTAAGACCTCCGGAAACATTGATAGGGATTTTACCGTCAATTTTAGTCTCACCTCTAAGCCAGGCTTCTCCGGCGGTACCGAACTCGAAAAAGCCCAGGCTTTCAGCGGCTATTATTGAAGCTATGCTGAAGCAGTCATGCAGTTCGCATACGTCTACATCCTCAGGTCCGATGCCAGCCATTTTATAAGCTTTTTCCACCGATAATTCCCGGGCTCGTATACGCGGCAAATAGCGATATTGCGAACTCAACCTCCCGGAGGTGGCTAGACCGACACCGGTAATCCAGCATGGTTTATCGTATATTTTCCTGGCTACTTCTTCTGAAGCTAAGACAACGGCTGCTGCGCCGTCAGTAAAGGGACAACAGTCGTGCAGTTGGATGGGTGTAGACACCATGAAGCTATTTAATACATCCTCAACAGTGATCTCAAACCGCAGCTGTGCTAATGGATTTTTACTGGCATAGAAATGAGATTGTACTGATACGGCAGCCATCTGTTCCTTTAATCTGGGCAAAGGTATATTGTAGTGACTGGCATATAAATGAGCTAATAGCGCGAAGGCTGACGGAAAGGTATATCCGCAAGGAAATTCATAGCGGGAATCACCGGCCATGGAAAAACATCTGGTAGCTAAAGGTGTTCCTATACCCGTAGTTTTGTCCACGCCGGCTACCAACACAACATCATAATAGCCGGCTGCTACATTCATAAAGGCTTCCCGGATAGCAATAGTTCCCGAAGCGCAGGCTCCTTCATAACGCAAAGCTGGGATATTCAGACATCCTATATCATTAGCGAAAAACTGCTGTACCGTGGCCTGCCCTTCCGCTATAGTACCTAAAGCATTGCCGATAAAAGCGGCTTCGATATCTTTTGTAGTCAAATTAGAACTGGTAATCGCATCTAAGGAAACCTCTGAGAGAAGTTCTACCTGAGTCTTCGGTGAGTTGAAGCAGAATTGGCTGTGTCCCATACCTAATACGGCAACTTTTCTCATTAACCATGTCCTCCTTTCCATATCCGGGCTGACAAATGAGTCACACCCGCGTTTCTATTTAAGTCCCAAACCACGGCTGATTATCAGCTTCATTATTTCCGAAGTGCCCGCATATATGGTTTGCACCCGGGCATCGACAAACAGCCGGGATATTTCATATTCCAAGCAGTAACCGTATCCTCCAAATAGCTGCAGGCACCTGGAAGCCACCCGGTTAACCATTTCGCATATCCAGTATTTAGCCATACTGACTTCCTGAACCACGTTTTTCTGAGCCATATGCTGCATGACCAAAACATCCACAAAGGTGCGGCCAATTTGAATCTCGGTTGCTAATTCCGCCAAGCAAAACTGGGTATTCTGAAACTTGCTTAATGGCTTGCCAAACACTTGACGTTCCTGTACATACTGCAGAGTGATCTCGAGACAGTGCTCGGCTACCGCCTGATTAATCATGGCAGCCACCAGTCTTTCCTGCTGCAGCTTTTGCATCAGATAATAAAAGCCGTATCCCTCCTGCCCCAGTAAATTGCCAGCTGGTATACGGCAGTCTTCAAAATAAAGTTCCGCGGTATCCTGGGCGTGCATACCGATTTTAGCAATGGGTTTGCTGCGCTCAAATCCTTTAGTGCCTGCTTCCACTACAAACAGGCTGACACCGTGAGCTCCAGCCTTGGGATCGGTTTTAGCCGCCACGATGACCAAATCAGCCAGAATGCCATTAGATATAAAGGTCTTGGAGCCATTTAATACATAGTAGTCCCCATCTCTGACAGCCCGGGTACGCATCGCAGCCAGATCTGAACCTGCATCTGGCTCAGTCATAGCAATAGCTAAAATCTTTTCTCCGCTGACACAGTCAGGCAGCCAGCGCATTTTTTGTTCTTCGCTGCCGAAAGCATCTATATAAATAAGGTGCTACAATATCACTGTGCAGAAAGACGAAAAAGCCTGTTAAACTAAAACGAGCTATCTCTTCGCCGATTATCAGTGAATAAAGAAAATCGGCACCCGATCCTCCATATTTCTCATCCACCCAGGGACATAAAAAGCCCTGTTTTCCCATCTTACGGTAGGCGTCCCGATCAACAATGCCGTTTTTTTCCCACTCAGCATATTGGGGTACTATTTCTTTTTCTAAAAAGCTGCGGAAACTTTTGCGGAACATTTCGTGCTCGGCTGTGAACGGCAGAATGCGCTCCATCTTATCCCTCCCCTCCTAAACCTCTTTTTCAAATCAGCGATCCGATGTTTGCTGGATCAAAGAGGCGGCTGTTGTCCCGATCACAGCATGCGGAACGCTGTATTACATCGCTGGGCTTTTATAACGCAAACACCGTGCCATACTGTAAGAAGGCGGTAATATGGGGAGTGATACACTGGGTCCATGGGTTACAATGGCAATTTTGCAAATACAAATTGATAGTTTGTGAGGCAGGTCTCAAAGAAAACAGTGAATCAAGCAGTTTTAAAAATAGGAATTGAATTTGCAGAGCGGATAATCCAGTAAAGTGTGGCGGGAAAGAGATAGATCTGCAAAAAAAAAGCTGTCCCTTGTTGAAAGGACAGCTACTTATACTATAGAATTTCTGCACCTGCGGTTACGCAAACCTCCCGCGGTGGATAGAGCTATCTTCCGGTTCAGAGTTGAAGTCCGGGCAAACATATCTAGCTATGTTGCGACAATGGTCACTGATCCGTTCCAAATTACCAATCAGATCGAGAAAAACGGCTCCATTATTTCCATTGCATATCCTCTCATTCAGCCTGCGGATATGTGCTTTGCGGAACTGTTCCTGCATGTCGTCCAACTGTCTTTCATAGTCCATAACCTTTTGGGCTAAACTTTTATCTTTACGTTCCAATGTGAGAAGCGCTGATTCCACTGCCTGCCTGGTCAGAGCAATCATGGCTGCAAGTTCTTCTTCCGCCTCTCCTGAGAAAACCACCTGATGTTTGGTAGCGTAATCGGCCCCTTCAATAATGCTTTCACTTATATCAGCAATTCTCTCTATATCGTTTAATGACTGGAGTATAAGCTGGGCTTGATTGGAATCTTCACGGGACAAGTGCTTTTGGGAAGCCAAAACCACATAATCGGTAATCTGACGCTCCAGATTATCGATAGTCTCCTCTAAAATTTGGCTTCTTTTAGCCAGACTTTCCTCGCGGGTCTGGAAATATTCCAGAGCATTCTCAAAAGCCTGCCGGGTTAATTCACCCATACGCAGCATTTCCCGGGTAGCCTGGGCTAAGGCAACGGAGGGGTTATTCAAGAAGCGGTGGTCGATGAAACGGGTTCTAAACTCCGCCTCATCCAGGTGTTCCTCACGATCGGGTATTAAGAAAGTAACAATAGCCGCCAGTACTCCCACCAGTGGCAAATGAATTAAAGTATTGCTTATATTAAAAACGGCATGGGTCTGCGCAATCTGCAATCTGGGATTTAATGTTTCCCAGGTTCCGGTAAATCCCGGCACAATATTGAACAGCGTATTAGTAATAAAGGTTACCATCTCCGGGAAAAAGCCAATAATAAATAGAGGTAGAAAGATCAGTGTCCCGATCATGTTAAACATAAAGTGGGTCAAAGATGCCCGTCGGGCTGCTATACTAGCTCCAACTCCAGCCAGTAACGCGGTTACGGTAGTACCGATGTTATCACCAAATAGAATGGGTACTGCCTGATTATAGGTGACAGCTCCTTGGTTGACTAATTCCTGCAGCACACCTATGGTAGCAGCGCTGCTCTGGACCATACCGGTAAAAATTATTCCGATGATTACCCCTATTAAGGCATTATCATCAATACTGACCATCAAATCAGTAAAAAAAGGCAGATCCTTCAAGGGCTCCATGCCTGCGCCCATAGTGCTCAGGCCAAAAAACAGCAACCCAAAACCAAACAGAACCTGTCCCACATTTTTGGAACGCTTGTTACGGGCAAAAAGATACCATAAAGCGCCGAGGCCTAATATGGGCAAAGCATATTCCTGTAGATTAAAACCAATCAAATAAGCAGTTACTGTAGTACCAATATTAGCTCCCATTATTACACCGATAGCCTGCCTGAGAGTAAGCAATTCTGCATTTACTAAACCTACTGTTAAAACAGTGGTAGCAGTGCTGCTTTGAATCAATCCGGTAACCACAATTCCGGTCAATACCCCCAGCAGCGGGTTACGGGTTCCCCTCTCCAAAATAGTCCGCATACGATCCCCTGCTACCGCCTGCAGGCCATCCGACATATTACGCAAGCCAAACAGGAAGATCCCTAATCCCCCGATAAAAGCAAATAGTATTGCCTGCCAAGTTGATTCCAAGTATTTACCTCCTTGATACTATCCACTATAAAAACGATCAGTATTGTTTTGCCTATCCATACATTTACCCATCCGAAGAAAATTGTATCAAAACTCATTATTATTAGCTAACCAATATTTGAATAACCTGGAGCTACACTCTTAATACTGGTAAACCGTAGCTGCCCCTATTAGTGTTTTCCAGTTTTCCTTAATTATGTTTCATCCTTACTTGACAAGGTTTATCCATGCAAACATAATAATATATAACAATATATATCGAATCGAGGTATTGCTTTGCTGGACTTTTTGATTTTGGGCTCACTAACCATTCATGAAATGAGTGGTTATGAAATAAAGAAATTAATGAGCAACAGCACTGCTTTTTTCTCCAATGTAAGTGATGGCAGCCTTTACCCTGCTCTTAAACGCTGCGAAGAATCTGGATTGGTTCGTTCCAAGGAACAAGTGGAAAACGGTCGTTATAAAAAGGTTTACGAGATTACTCCTGAAGGACATCAAGTATTTTTGGATTGGCTGGAACAACCCCTCAAACCCTTTAATTTCCGTTATGAAATGCTGATCCGTCTCTTTTTTGCCCGCAATCTTACTCAGGATAAGCTTTTTCAAATCATTGACCAGCATATACAACAGCTGGAAGAACTAAAACAAACCCTAGATATCATTGCTGACGGTCCGGCCAAATACGCAGACACCTGCCAAAAAGCCACTCTTCGCTTTGGCCAAGATTTTTACCAGTATTTAATAGATTGGTTTAGCAATTTCAAAAGCCAGTTGAAAGGATGTGAGAATAAACCAGCCCTTGAAAACCTACCCGAAAACCAATAAAGGGGTGATGAGAAGTGTCGGAATATGATGTGGTAGTTATCGGTGCGGGTAACGGCGGACTTACTGCCGCCTGCCGTTTAGCTCAGAAGGGCGTTAAAACTCTTCTATTAGAGAGGCACAATATCCCAGGAGGGTGTGCCACCAGTTTCTGCCGGGGCCGTTTCGAATTCGAGGTAGCTTTGCACCAGCTTAGCGGTCTGGGTTCCAAAGACAAACCGGGACCTCTGCGTTTTGTGCTGGATAAACTGGGAGTCACCGACCGTCTGGAATGGGTAGCAATGGAGAATTTGTACCGGTTGCTGGTACCGGGTCAACTGGATATAATTCTCCCAGCCGATCGGGAAGCACTTATAGCTACGCTGCAGGAGAGATTCCCGGCGGAAAAAGACAATATTACTGCTTTCTTTGACCTGGTTTATAAAATATGTTTTGAATTCTTTGGTGTCAACAGAGACCCGCAAGCATCCCCGGAAACTTATCCCACTTATTTCAAGTATGCTTTAACCAATAGCCAGGAAATCCTTGATCAGTACTTTACCGATCCACTGCTTAAGATGACTGTAGCTATTTACTGGGGTTATATGGGTGTCCCGCCATCCAAGCTTCCCTTTATGGATTTGGCTATACTGCTGTTTGCCTACATTGAACTGAAGCCATATCATCTCAAAGGCGGCTCTCAAGCCCTCTCCACCGCCATTTTGGAAAAATTCTACGAAGCTGGCGGAGAAGCACGCTTTAACTGCGGTGTCAGCAAAATCCTGGTGGAAAACGGTTGTGTTACCGGAGTAGTCACCGAATATGGTGAAACTATTAACACCAAGTATATAGTCTCCAATGCCTCCACCCTGTCTGTATATACCGAACTGATCGATCCAGAGCATGTTCCGGAAGAACAGCTGAAAATATTGGGCGGCAGTACGGTGGGCCCCTCCTCACTAACCATATTTGCAGGTTTGGACTGCGAGCCTGAGGAGGTAGGAATAACCGAAACCACCAACTTCCTTGGCACTACCACGGATATGGATAAAGTATTTTCTTCCTTTAGAAAAGTGGCTGTGGAAGACGATTATATATTGTTAAGCTGCTACGATGTATCCGATCCGGACTTTTCTCCACCGGGAACCTGCCAGGCAGTCATCGTTAATTTGAAATACGGAGATCCCTGGCTGGAGATTCCGCCCCACCAATATTATGAAAAGAAATATGAGGTGGCTGACAAACTGTTGGATCTGGTTGAGCAGCACTTCCCAGGATTCCGGGAACATATAGAAGAAATAGAGGTGGCTACTCCTCTCACCCATATGCGTTACCTGGCCACTCCAGGCGGTGCTATTTATGGCTTTGATCAGTTTGCTAAAGACTCCAATATTTTCATCTCCCCCCGTTCTCCCATCAAAGGTTTGTACTTTGTGGGAGCCTGGGCTGGAGCGGGAGGATTTCAGCCAACTCTAAGCTCGGGAGTAGCTGCCGCCCGTCAGGTAATAAAAGCTATGCAGAGTGAAACGGAGGTGAAATCATGAAGTCTGAGGTACGCAAATCCATTGAAGGATACAGCCAAATTGCCTACGAAATGGAAATTTGCCGGAAATATGGCATAGACTATACTGCTCAGAAAGGCAGATGGAAGGCAGCCGTGGAAAGACTGCATCCCAAGCGTTTGCAGCTGCGGGTTGCCAAGATAATAACGGAAACCGGCACTACCAGTACCCTGCGCCTGGTTCCGGTCTCAGGTTACCTGCCTCCCTTCCAAGCGGGTCAATATATAAATTTGTTTGTAGATATCGACGGGGTCAGAACCGCACGACCTTACAGCATATCGTCTCCCCCGAATCAAACTGCCTATTATGATATTACCGTCCGCCGGGTAGCCGATGGTTTTGTATCCTCCTACCTGCTGGATCAGGTGAAAGTTGGAGATGTTCTGGAGACTACCGGACCTGCCGGCCAGTTTTATTACAACCCGTTAATCCATGGAAAAGATCTGGTTTTCCTGGCAGGAGGCAGCGGTATAACCCCCTTTATGAGTATGATTCGGGAAGTCACCGACCGTTTGCTGCTGGATCGAAAGATTCATCTCATCTATGGTTCCCGGTCCCCTCAGGAGGCCATCTTCCATAAAGAACTGATGAGTCTGGCTGCAGATTACAGCAATTTTAGCTATGATCTGGTTATCTCCGATCCCGGCAGTGGCTATGAGGGCTTAACCGGCCTGATTGACGCGGATTTAATAATCAGTCGCATAGGCAGTGTCGAAGGAAAGACTTTCTTTATATGCGGGCCTCAGGAAATGTACGCTTTCACCATTCCTGAACTGAAAGAGCTGGGTGTACCTGACCGGCGTATTCGCAGGGAGTTATTTGGTTTACCAAAGCAGGTTTATAACGACCCTGCCTGGCCTAAGGAAGTGTCACCCCAATCGGTCTTTACCGTGAAACTAAGCAGCGGCCGGGAAATTCCCGCCCGTGCTGATGAACCCTTGCTGGTGTCAATGGAAAGAGCTGGCCTAGTTATTGAAAACTGCTGCCGCTCAGGTGAATGCAGTCTCTGCCGGGTTAAGCTTGTAAAAGGCCAAGTATTTCACGCCCGAACCGCCAAATTACGCAAATCCGACCACCAGGCCGGTTACATCCACAGCTGCGCCGCCTATCCTATTAGTGATGTGGAGATTATGCTTTAATTGATTGGCTGACCAAGAACCCACCGGTATGATCTACCGGTGGGTTCTTCTACGGATGTCAACTTCAATGTTGGAAAGCATTCTTATTGATAAAGAGCATCAATCTCTGCTGCAAAGTTTTTCATAATAACTCGCTGCTTGGGTTTGGAAGTTGGGGTTAGTTCGTCAAACCTCTGTAAAAACTTTCTCTGAGGTATCTTGAACTTTTTAACCTTCTCAAAATCTGCCAGTTCCTGGTTGGCTGCTTCAACGGTATCGCCAACAATCTTATTAACAAATTCAGAGCTTGCCAGTTCCGGGCCTACTTCAACACAAACATTTAAACCGTTAACCAGTTCGTAGCGGAGTTTTTCTTTGTCATAGGGTACACCCTTAGCATCACAGAGCTTAAGGATTTCATCCCAATTAGGACAAATCAAGGCAGTAATATACTTCTTGCCGTCGCCGACTACAAGTACTTGATCTATTAGAACATTGCGCATTATCAAAGACTCTATTTTAGCCGGTGCTACATTTTTCCCAGTATCCATAACAAGTATGGCCTTTTTCCGGTCAACCACACGCATGATCCCGTGTTCATCAAACTCCACTATGTCACCAGTTCTAAAGAAACCATCTTCCGTAAAACAGTCCCGATTTGATTCCGGATCATTATAGTATTCCTTAATAATTCCAACGCCCTTTATTAAAAGCTCTCCGTCTTCATCCTGCCGCCATTCAATTCCCGGAGCAATTGGTGCATTCCAACTCACTTTCACACTGGTAGCACGTCCTACCGCCACACCACAAAGGGTTTCGGTGAGCCCATATCCATTAGCAACAAAGAACCCCATGCCCAAAAACGGTTTGTGCAGCTCGGGCAGGATAGCTGCTCCCCCAGAAGCAAAACACCGGAGACGGCCGCCCATGGCTGCATGGACCTTGTCGAATACTGCTGCTTTGGCCTTGATATATTCCTCCCGAATTTCCTCTTTTAATTCATCAAGAAAATCCACACTAGCGTCAAAGGTACCGTCTTCACCAACACGAGCATCAACAGCCCGCATGGCCACATCTATAGCCCAGTCCCAAGTAGCAGCGCCCTCAGGAGTCGACGCAAAAACTTGACGAAGTCCTTTTAAGATTCTGTCCATCATGCGCGGAACCATTACCATAAAGGTAGGCTTGATCTCTTGCATATCCTGTATAACTGAAGTCGGGCCGCGTCCCCAAGCCAAACAGCCACCCACAGCCATTACACAGAACATGCCATAGGTACGTTCCATAATATGAGCCATGGGCATCACTGACAAATAGATTTCTTCGGTAATAAACCCGATGTTACCCATCATCTGGTTCCTCAGACATCGCCAAAGACCACCGGTAATCTCTCCATGATTTAACCGGGCGGCTTTAAGTTTCCCGGTGGTGCCTGAAGTATAAACTGTAGTGGCAGCATCATCGGGTGTAATGCTGGCCGCTCGTTCCTTAACGGCTGTAGGTTTTTTGGCCAGAAGTTCTTTTCCTATCGTCCTGATTTCGTCTAATGTAAATACATCTTTACCATTGCCAGACTCTAAGCCATGAAAACAAATAATACCTTTTAAGGTAGGCAAATCAGAACGGAAGGAGTTAATCTTCTCTAATAATGCCGTATTCCCGGCAAATACGTATTTTACCTGGGAATGATTGATAATGAATGTTACATCCTCCTGCTCGAGGCTGGGGAAAATAGTGGTAGTACATCCTCCGGCCAATTCAATACCCATGTCTGCCCATCCCCATTCCGGGCAGTTGGTGGACATTATTACTAAGTTATCACCTTTTTCAATACCTAGGCTGATAAGTCCGGCAGCAATTTCTTCAGCTATTGAGGCAAATTTTTCATAACTAATGGTTTCCCAATGGTCATCTTTCCAGTAAATATGTGCATCACGTTCACCATGGTGCTTGACAGTACAATAGAACATCTGTGGAACCGTATGAATATAATCATGCCACAAATCTATCCATTGAAGTCTAAAATCTGTATCAGGGACAACTTTAAGAGCCATGTCGCTATTACCTCCTTAAGCTGATATCCCACCGTAGGCAGTAGTTTTACTACATAAACGTTGATATGAATTTATTAAACTATGTTATTAACTCCAACATACAAATACCCCCTTTTCTAAGCCGCAAGTTTTTCCGCTCTTTGCGGCTACCTGCATCAGCAAAATAACTTCATTCCGTGACATTATGCGATATTAATATTATATTTCCACCATGTTTCGTCATTTTCTGCATTAATTATTGCACTATGTAATAAAACGTTTTAATTGCATTTCTTAGCCGGCCAATCAAATACTTCTCGAGTACCTTGTATCTTCTTAGCTGCTGGATCAGTTTTATGGGGAGATTCTGCTTGGACTAAACCGCTAACCAAGAACCCACCGGTATGATCTACCGGTGGGTTCTTCTATCGCCAACCTTCTAATAAGTATCATGTGGGTGCGTATACTGCCTGATGTAGTTATTATTTATCAAGCAGCTTCCACAGATTTCAGAAAACCGTATTTATTTATCAGCTCTTCTTCCAGCTTTTTGATGTAATGATGTGCCGCCATTGCTTCCTGAATGGCCTCACCTATCTCTACAGCCCGAACCGCAAGTCTTTCCCCTATCTCACTCTCTCCAACTTCAACGCTGAGAAGTTCATTGATTAAATCACCATACTGGTTTTTCAAGGTCGGTAATTCCGACTGAATAGCTTTGATCCGATTGATCTCCCTGAACAATCTGAGAATATCTCTAACCGCTTCAAGGTTCATCAGATATTGCATTTCTCACTCTCCTTTGCCTGCCCATCGTTACCTCCCTTACCACTCCTATAATTCCTGGCTCATTCTTTTCTAGCTTGTTGGAAACACTCATATTAAGAATCAGTTCCAGTTAACCGGTGGTTTATATACTCATTTGCTGAGTTAAAAACATCAAAAAATAGTATTTCTTTGGGAACCTTTAAGATATATTCTAGCAGTATCATCTTTTCGATACCCGGAGTCGATCGTCCCTGCTCCCAGTGGCTATAAGTTTGTTGTTTTACTCCTACCGCTAAAGCCATGTCTGTTTGAGTTCGAGAACCACGAGCCATAATTAGATGAGTGCGTTTTGTGCCTTTGTTTTTCAAACCCTCACCTCCTTCTAACTCATTTTATGAGTTTTATTAATTATATATTATACTCATGGCACGAGTATGTCAACGGGTTAATACTCAGATTAGTTGTGTTAGATTGCTAAATACTCATTCAAATAGTAATCTCAGATTAAGAGGTGTAAGCTAATGTTTGGAAAACGGTTACAAGCCCTGCGCGAGTCAGCCGGATTAACACAAAAAGAATTGGGACGAATGGTAAATTTGTCTCAACAGACCATAGATCACTATGAGAAGGGACGCTCCAACCCCAGTATTGAAACCATTAATCAACTGGCTAACATTTTCAAGGTTTCTACTGATTATCTTTTGGGGCGTACTGATTTCGAAATATTTGAGCCCGGTGCAGAATATGAATGGCCGGAAGCTATTGATGTGTTACGTCGTGCTGGCCGTAAGCCGACCCCAGCGGAGAGAAAACGTATTGCACGAATAATGGAGGTTGCTATCGAGGATATTGACAATGATAATAAATAGGATCAGTTAAATTCGCCCTTGCCAAATCTTACTATCTCTTTCCTGCTTCTTTTACTCAGCATAGTGGATTTTGTTATTCAGGAGCAGAAGCAAGTTTAGGCTGGAAATCATTTAGTTGGCTATTGCTTGCTTGATTATCCCGTAACCGGTAAGCTCTTAACCCCAGACCCACAGCCAGGTATAAAAGTGAGGCAAGGATTCCGTTGATGGGAGAAACAAACAACTCCTTGCCGGCGGTGATGCTGATATGACCTGATATAACTATAAAATTTATCAGTGAATCCTCAATTGTATGCAAGATAATACATGGCCATATCGATCTGGTTATCCTAAAAAGCTCAGTAAACATAACCGTCCAGCACAAAAAGGTTGTAAAAGCTACCAGAACGTATACAGTTCGGCTGACCGGCATAACCGCTCTTAAATCTGCCTCCGGCAAAAATACCAGGTAATATGGTATATGCCATGCCGCCCACACACAGGCAATGATTGAATACAGGATCCAATCGTTGAGGCCAAACTAAACAAACACCCCGAT
The DNA here is from genome assembly GCA_029550685.1 of Bacillota bacterium. Taxonomy (GTDB): domain Bacteria; phylum Bacillota; class Syntrophomonadia; order Syntrophomonadales; family Syntrophomonadaceae; genus DTU018. The sequence continues at coordinate 1,662 of JAKPGY010000236.1, read as the reverse complement.
ATAACCAACTGCCCTTTTATCCACTGGTAAATTGCCCCTTTTGCCTGTCCCAAAGTGTCAGATCAATGCACCCTAATGCGATGTACTGCCTTTGCTTAATCTGGCTGCTAATATGACATCATGAGCTGTACCTGACAATATATCCATCAAATCCTCTATTCTATATTCTGCAGGCAGCAATTCGTTGGCAGCCATTACCGAAAGCCCAAGTTGGAATATACGCATTTTCAGTAATATTGCTTTTAATTCATCCACTGTGAAACCATCTAACTCAGGATCCTTATTCATTTCCTCAATCAAAATTGGCATTATTTTTTCATCATAATCCTTCATAATGTCGTTATTCTTCATAACTAGATCCCTGAAGATAACACTGTACTCCGTGGCAAATCTTAAGCTAGCCCTTCCTATATCATTAAAAGGCTTTCCGGTACTTTCCTCTGATAATAGTTGCTGACTAAGACTGATAATTCTCTCTTTTAATGCCTCCAGCACTTCTTCATTGCTCTTAAAATTGAAATAAATAGGGGCTACCGAACTGCCCATTTTTTCTGCGATTTTTCTCATGGTTATTTTATCTATTCCTTCTGTTTTGGCTATTTCAAAGGCAGCCTCAACTATTTGCTCCCTTGTAAACTTAATCTTGGGCCCCACCATAACCACCTTCCCCAATAACTATCGTTATATAGCTTTCGTTTTATAACTTATGTTATATATCTTTGATCTTTTTTACAACAGTTTATACCGGATTTTTGAACCGATCAGATTATTTATCCACCAGGCCTTGCTGGAGGCAGATAGCGAAGGTTTCTTTGATCTGCTGGTAATTATGAAGTACCGCGTGAGGATACCATAAATTGTGGTTGCCCGGGATGAGAGTGAGGCTCCCCTGGATAATCTGCGATTGAAAATAAGAATTGCCGATACAACGGTTAGCAATAATCAGCTAAGGTGGCCTATTTTCCCCAGCATCTGGCCTATTTTTAGGGTAGCCTTAACACCACCATCGCTTATATAAGCTTCATGCGGCAGGAAATACGAGCGTAGGGCTAATCATCAAGAGGCTGTCCCTTAGATAGGGACAGCCTCGATAAATGTTCAATATATGCTTTTCCAGTATTAGAGATCCGCACCGTAGGGCTTGGCAAAACTCTTTTCAATAACGTTGTTTCTCTTCATCCAATCATCCCATAGAAAACTATTCACCATCGGTATGACCTGCTTCAGGTTTTCCGCAGTGAGATGCTCGGGGTGTGCCAGTCTGGCAAGGATTTGGTCATCAAGCTCACCCTTTTCGCCATAGGCCTTCCCCAGTTCGTAAAATCTTTGAAATACCTTGTCAACCAGAGCCGGTGGCTGGATCGTGAGGCCTTCACATCCGCCTTTGCATATTAAGCCGGCTGGTTCACATTCCAGCCTCCTGGCAAGTTTTTCACAGTAGCGTGCCACAAACCTGGTGTGGTGTGTCTCAGGAAATCCGCACTGTATCATAAACATCAGCTTCAATCCGCGGTTTTTACCTTTCAGCGAAGCAAATGATTCAAAGAGTTCCTTCACAGTTCCGGGCATCGCATCAACGTAAAGAGGAAAGGCAATAAGCAGTCTTTCAGCATTTAAGAATAGTTCCTTCTCGGGAGTAAAATCCGGTCTGTCTTTTATAGA
>JAKPGY010000225.1 GCA_029550685.1 Bacillota bacterium | reverse complement strand
CAGGAAGAGGGAAAAGTCAGAAGCCTGGGTGTCAGTAACTTTACTGAAGCCCACATAAGGCAGGCCATGAGGGCATTTCCTGACCTGATCAGTGTCAACCAGGTGGAGTTTCATCCCTATTTATACCAGAAGGAACTGCTGAATTTCTGCCGTGAACACCATATTGTCCTGACAGCCTACAGTCCCCTGGCCCAGGGCAGGATCTTTAAGGACCAGCGGGTTAAAGAACTGACTGATAAATATGGTTTCAGTCCATCCCAATTGGTCTTAAAATGGTTACTGGATAAAGGAATAGTGGTTATCCCCAAGGCCAGTTCTCCTGGACATTTAAAGGATAACCTGGATGTTCTGGATCTGGATATAGATGCTAAAGTACTGGGAGTACTGGATGGACTTAATGAAAATATGAGGCTGATTTTCCCTGATTTTCATGAATTTGATTTAGAATAATTACTAGGAGAAGGCCTAAGAACTGGGAAATACAGCAATATAAAAAATGAAGTTGATATTGGAGGGAATTCATAGAAGTGATTCAAGAAAAGACTGATATAAAGAAGAAAGCAGGAATTGCTCTGGTAGTACTCATCTTTGTGGCCTTTATATCTCTCGGCCTGCCTGATGGTTTATTGGGGGTAGCCTGGCCGGAGATGAGAAGGAGTTTTGGACTCCCTCTGGATGCCCTGGGGGTTCTTCTCATTGCTTCCACCACTGGTTATCTGATTTCCAGTTTTTTTAATGGTTATTTTATGGCAAAATTGGGAGTAGGCGGTTTACTGGCTGTAAGCTGTGCCCTGACAGCTACTGCTTTATTGGGCTATACCCTTACCCCTTTCTGGTATCTGATGCCCTTTTTTGCTATCCTGTCCGGCCTGGGTGCTGGTGCCATTGATGCCGGACTCAATGTTTATGTAGAGGCCAATTATGGGGAAGGCTTGATGCAATGGATGCATGCCAGCTTTGGTGTCGGGGTTACCCTGGGCCCTATTATCATGACCAGGGGTCTGGGGCTGACAGGAAGCTGGCGGACCGGTTATATAGTTGTGGGGGCTGCTCAGTTGATACTGGCCTTGATTTTCCTTTTGACTATTTCACTATGGGGAGATGGAGCTAAGCAGAAAAGTAAAGGAATTAGTGTTACAAAAGAGGAGGATGGGAGAGCGGCCTCCAATCCTGCTTTGCTGGAGACCTTCAAACATCTACCTTCCTGGATAAGTATACTCCTATTTTTTGTGTATACTGGTATTGAGTTTTCCTTTGGTCACTGGACTTATACCCTGTTAACTGAATCACGGGGTGTTAATCCAGAAATTGCTGGATTCCTGGCCGGGGGATACTGGGGCTTCTTTACCATTGGTAGAATCCTGGCAGGCTTTTTGGCTTATCGGGTGCGGAGTATGAGCCTGTTTAAGGCAGGAATATTATTTGGTTTAAGTGGTAGTGTGATCCTGGCCTTGAACCTGGGACAATGGATCTCTTTTCTGGGGGTGGCCCTGGCGGGCATGGCCATAGCTCCTATTTTCCCTGCCCTGGTTTCCAGTACCTCCTATCGGGTCGGGGAGGAACATACCACAAATACTATCGGTATGCAGATGGCTGCTGCCGGTCTGGGTGGCTCTTTCCTGCCTGGTCTGGCTGGAGTCCTGGCCAGGAATATTTCCCTGGAGACTATACCCTGGTTCCTGGTTGTCCTTTTT
>JAKPGY010000163.1 GCA_029550685.1 Bacillota bacterium | reverse complement strand
AACTAGGAGGTTTTTACCATGACACGTGGACAAATGATATTCATGTTTATGATGATATGTACTGCTGTCATGACTGGTGCTGCTCTAGGTATTATCAGCAATTTTGATATTATTCTCCAACAAGCAGAGGTAATCAATGCTGCGGCGGCTGCAGCTGCTGCTGAGCCATCTGACGAAGGGGCTAATGCTCAGGAAAATGAATCACCTGCCCCGACAACAGTAGCCAACCGTGAGCAAGTAAGCCGTTCTACTCAATTGATGATAATTACAGCCCAAGAAAAAGAGGAGATCAGGCAAATGATGCAACAATTAGGTATGACAGAAGATGAGCAGGAAGCAGATTTTATCAAGGCTTTCCAGCACAGTCACAATTTACAGGCCACTGGCACCTTGGACTCCCAGACTCTTAATTTAATGATAAAACAAGCTACCTATAATAGAGCCTATCGCTCAGCAGATACTGTCATGGGCAGATAAAATTGTATTTTACAATATAATGTAAACTAAACAGGGTAAGTTACCCTGTTTTTTTATTTACAGGACTAAATTTCAGTCAATTCTTGCACAGCTATTATGCTATCATATTTAATAGAAGCGAATGATTTCATGGACATTACTACTAATGACTACTATCCCTGGTAACAGTAGTATATATTATGACCAACTTTGAATATCAGTTAAAGCAACGTATTAAGATAAGACATATTAGATAATAGTATGTACCTGGACCTGTGCAGGCATATCCGATAGATTTTTATAAGACTTAAGGATACAACCGGGAGCTAAAATATGGCTCCTGGGTTGTTATGCCTGTTCAGTTTTATAAACCAATTTGTCCTCCGTATTATACTGTCCGTCTTGTTATCACGGAGGTATTGATATCCAGGGAGGTGATAAGGGCACAGAGGATTGTGATTGTCACATTGAGGATGGTCCATGAAAAATAATACTGTTTAAGGGGGTTCATTTTAATGGAAATTAACAAAGTTGCCGTTTTGGGTGCAGGTACTATGGGAATGGGTATCGCCTGGGCAGTTGCTGCTGCAGGTAAGAAAGTCGTATTATATGACATTAAAATGGAAATTGTGGAAAAAACAATCGCCCGGATCGGTAAAGGCTTGGCCAAAGCCGAAGAAAAAGGACAGGCCCCTGCAGGAGCCAAAGATTTTGTTACCGGTAACATCACTGGTACAGCCGATATGAAAGACCTGGCAGATGTGGACTTTGTCATTGAGTCTGTCGTAGAAAACATAGATATTAAAAAGCAAGTATATGCTGATTTGGGTAAGATTCTTAGACCGGAAGTAATTGTTGCCACCAACACTTCCTCTCTACCTATCACTGAGATTGCTGCTACCTATCCTGATCCTTCCAAGGTAGTAGGAATGCATTTCTTCAATCCAGCCATGGTAATGGCTCTGATCGAAGTAATCCCCGCTCTTCAGACTTCTGAAGAAACCGTGCAAGCAGTTATGGAACTTTCCAAAGCTATTGGCAAGAAACCCATAAAAGTAAAAGAAGGACCTGGCTTCGTTGTCAACCGCATTCTGGTTCCTGGAATGAACGAAGCTGCATTCATACTTATGGAAGGTTTAGCTACTGCTGAAGACATCGACAAAGCCATGAAGCTGGGTGCTGGATGGCCGATGGGCCCCTTCACTCTGTGTGACATGGTTGGACTTGATATTGCTCTGGAAGTCTGCAACGTTCTCTTTAGAGAAACCGGAGATCCCAAATATCGTCCGGCTGGCATCCTGAAACAAATGGTAAGAGCTGGCTGGTTAGGCAGAAAGACCGGCAGAGGCTTCTACGATTACAGCAATAAATAATATTATTGCTGTGTTTAGTAGAGCAAAGGGGGATAGGAATGTCTTATAGAGATAAGCAATATGAAACTTGTCTGGTAAGTGTTGAAGAGCCCGGTATAGGTATAATACAGCTTAACCGGCCCAAAGCCTTTAACGCTGTAAATTTACAGCTGCTGGATGAGTCCTATGAAATATTGGAAGGGTTTCATCTGGACCCTGAAATCCGTGTAATTATTATTAAGGGCAATGAAAAAGCCTTCGCGGCTGGGGCAGACATCAAATTAGTCAATAAATACAATGCCTTTGAAGCACGCGATTTCCTGGACAAGGTTCATAAAACATTATTTATGATCGAAGATAACCACAAACCAACCATAGCGGCTGTTAACGGATTAGCTCTGGGCGGCGGTTTGGAAATGGTTCTGGCCTGCGATGTCCGCATCGCAGCAGACAATGCTACTTTTGGATTCCCGGAAATTAATATAGGTATATTCCCGGGTGCCGGTGGAACCCAGCGTTTCCCGCGTAATGCTTCGCTCTGCGTAGCCAAGGAATATATTTTCTCCGGCGAATTCTTTGATGCTGCTACCGCTTACCGGGTTGGTCTGGTGAATAAAGTTGTTCCTGCTGAAGAAGTAATGGATAACGCTCTGAAATATGCGAAGAAGCTTTGCAAGAAGTCTCCGCTGGCACTGAGAGAAGCCAAGAATGCTATAAACAACTCCATGAATATGGACATTAAATCAGGTTGCCGTGCTGAGCAGATCGCTTGGTCCATGCTGTTCTCATCTGAGGATCAAAAAGAAGGCATGGCAGCTTTCCTGGAAAACCGTAAGGCTGATTTTAAAGGCCGGTAAACAGGAGAATCGCTTGTTAACCTGTTATCAGCGTGAATGTGATGGTACCACTCCCCTGCGGTTCGCTCCCGCAGGTTTACACGATCATTGCAGGCGCTGCTTAACAGGATAGAACGACAAAAAAAAAGGGATTCGGTGAAAAACTGAATCCCTTTTTTGATCCTATAAAGCCCGGGCTAAGCCCCGGTATACTCTGCCTCGGGGAGTATCAACAGTAACCAGCATACCGTCCTTTAGCTTGCTGACAGCATCTCTTGCACCCACAACAACCGGAATGCGGGCATTTAACCCCATTATAGCCGCATTAGACGTGAGTCCTCCTTCTTCCGCAATCAAAGCCCCGATAATTGATAAATAAGGTGCCAGGCTGCTGTCAGCACTGTGAGTGACCACAATGTCCCCCGGCTGAATTTGGCTGACATCTCCATCGAAATCGATGATGCGAACTGGTCCTTTGGCTACCTCTGATCCTATTCCCATTCCCTGAACCAAAATCTCTCCCACAATGTGCACTTTCATAAGATTGGTGGCTCCCGATCGTCCGGTAGGAACTCCTGCTGTTAAAACCACTAAATCCCCATTATTGATGTAGTTAGATTCTAAGGCCGCTCGGATAGACTCCTCGAAGAGATCGTCGGTTCCCTCAACATCGTTAATCAATACCGGGTAGACCCCCCATACCAAAGCCAGCTTTTGTACGATCTTCTCATCAGGGGTGGCGGCTACTATACTGGCCTGGGGACGGTATTTGGCTACCATTTTAGCCGTCTGCCCGGTGCGGGTTGCGGTTATTATGGCTGAAGCTCCCAGGTTGGAAGCAGTGGCACAGGTAGCGTAACTGATGGCATCTGTTACAGACAGGTTCTCACGGGTACGCTTGCGTCTTAAAATATCGGCATAAGGCAGAGCCTGCTCAGCACGGCTGGCTATGCGTGCCATAGTTTCCACCACTTCTACAGGGTACTTACCAGCCGCCGTTTCACCCGACAGCATAATAGCATCGGCCCCGTCAAATATGGCATTGGCCACATCAGATACCTCAGCTCGGGTCGGACGGGGATTATTTATCATCGAGTCCAGCATCTGGGTAGCTATAATGACTGGTTTACCGGCATTTGTACATTTTTCAACCAGCATCTTTTGCACCAGGGGCACTTCTTCAGCGGGAATTTCTACTCCTAGATCACCCCGGGCTACCATTACTCCATCCACAACCTGTATTATGTCATCCAGGTTATTAACACCCTCCTGGCTTTCAATTTTGGCAATTATATCAATATCGGCACCCTCCTGCTCCAAAATACGTCTGATTTCCAGAACATCTTCGGCGGTGCGTACAAAGGAGGCAGCTATATAATCAACTCCCATGTTAATCCCAAATAAAATATCTTCCCGGTCCTTATCATTCATAAAGGGCATATTAATGCGTACTCCGGGAACGTTAATACCTTTTCTTTCCCCTAATTCCCCGCCATTTACCACCTGACAGACAATATCGGTGGAAGTGGTCTCCATTACCTTGAGACTTATTAACCCATCGGCCAGCAGAATGATGGTTCCGGGTGTGACCTCCTGGGGCAGGGAGGCATAGCTTACCTGAACCTCCTGGTTATTACCCGGTACCTCCCGGCTGGTCAGCACAAAACGCTGACCAGCTTCCAATTTAACGGGTCCACCTGCCAAGCGGCCAGTTCGAATTTCCGGGCCTTTGGTATCCAGCATAATTGCCAGCAGTTTTCCGGATTCCCGGGAGCCCTGGCGCAAGTTCTCAATACGGTAACGATGCTCTTCGTGGGTTCCATGGGAAAAATTGAGACGGGCCACATTCATCCCGGCCTCTAACATCTTTTTTATAGTTTCTACTCCTTCACTGGCCGGTCCAATGGTAGCGATTATTTTGGTCCTGCGCAAATTGTTACCTCCCGTTATATAGATAAAACCCGAGCCAAATCAAACATGCCTAACTCGGGGGTTTTCCTGCCCTTAATAACCTCCTGGAGGGGTATGGAATGCACTCCTCCTTCGCGGCTGGCAATCATAACATTGCCTTTGCCGCTAACCAGGGCATCAACCGCTGCTTTGCCCATGCAAGAACCCAGGATACGGTCGGCAGCGGTGGGAGTTCCTCCCCGTTGGATGTGACCGAGAATGGTGACCCGGGTATCCTGCCCAGTAGCTTCCTCAATTCTTTCTTTTAGTTCCAGAACCGGATAGACTCCTTCAGCAACAATAATGATACTGTGCAGTTTTCCACGGGCGGTTCCCTGGTTTATTTTGTTAACTATCTGGTCAAAATCCACTTCAATTTCCGGAATTAAAATGGATTCGGCTCCTCCGGCTACTCCGGCAGCCAGGGCTATTTCTCCACAGTTATGACCCATAACTTCTATAATGAAAACCCGTCCATGACTGGTGGCAGTGTCACGTATGTGATTGATGGCATCCAGAGCTGTATTTACTGCGGTATCAAAACCAATAGAACGGGTATAGACAATATCGTTATCTATAGTCGCGGGAATCCCAACTACCTTAGTACCCAGTTTGGAGAACTCCCAAGCACCACGCAGGCTGCCATTGCCACCCAGCACAACCAATCCAGTGATTCCTCGTCTCTCCAGTTGCTCTAAAGCCTCTCTGCGTCCTGGTTCAGTCATAAACCGGCTGGAACGGGAGGTCTGCAGGATGGTGCCGCCCCTATGAATAATATCGGCAACTGACCCCAAGCTCATTGGCTTAATCTGACCTTCAATCAGTCCTTCGAAACCCTGCATTACACCGAATACTTCCATTTGATTGTAGATAGCTGAGCGTACTACCGCACGAATGGCGGCATTCATACCCGGTGCGTCTCCCCCACTGGTTAATACAGCAATTCGTTTCATATGCGGCTACCCCCTTACACCGGAAGCAGCCGTAGAAGGTTGCCCGGTGTGGATTAGCTATTGCGTGATCCTGACGTGTGTTCGCTGGTTACGGTACCATAACGGCTGATTATTTCGGCATGGCCGCGTATCTTCATCGCCGAAGTATGTTCAGTAAACTGGAGTATCATGACTTCACCCTTATCCAACTTTTCCGTGTGGTGAAACTTGGTGTCTTTCCCTCGGGTAAGTCCTATAATGGTTACGCCGTTTTCCAAAGCCTTGATGATAATATAGTCTTCTCCCATGTAGTTATTGTTCATGCACCCACCTCCTAAGTAATACTGCCGGTGTTGCTAATGAAACCATACATTATTTTTCCCATAAAGGCCGATTAATTCCTGCTTCAGAGCCAAATCAGGCTTAATACGCCAGCGTTCGCTTAATAACAGTGGCTTTCTTCCCGGACGATATATTATAACATCCAGCGGCCCGGGGAAACGGGTTAAGATCTGCAGCAGTTTATTGCGGTCCTCACCATCCCCCTCTTCATCAGCAATGCGCACATGCAGCTGGGACAGTTCCTGGGGCAGAGGGAAAATACGTCTGACCGCCAGCTTGGGCTCTTCATCTCGCATATCATAATAACCTTCCACTATCACCGGCTGATCATCCTGCAGCAATTGTACATTGTTGCGATAAGCTGACGGGAATACCATCATTTCCATACGGCCGCTTTGGTCCTCCAGGTAAAACCTGGCATAACTCTCCCCTTTTTTGCTCACCCGGCGCTGCAAATTTAACATTAGACCGGCCAAGCGCACATAGGTTTCCTCTTCCCGGGCTCCCAAATCAGCTATCAGGTGGGTAGTTAAAAAAGGCAGCAGATCACGGTACTGATCCAATGGATTCTCAGATACATAAAACCCCAGTACTTCCTTTTCCCGGGCTAACAGCTCCTTACGCGGGATCTCCCCTTTAATGCGTATAACCGGCTCCTCCACCAGGCTCATGGTATCCCCGAACAGAGAAACCTGCTGGCTTTCCTGGGAACGATGTATTTGAGCAGCCAGATCCACGCATTGTTCCATTATAGATAGGGCTTGTTTGCGGGTTATACCCAAAGAATCAAAACATCCGGCTACTATTAGGTTTTCCAAGATACGCTTATTAATTTGGGTAGTATCTACCCGGCAGCAAAAATCAAACAAGGAAGTGAATTTACCATCTTTACGAGCCTGAACTATGGTACGCACTGCACTCTGGCCCACATTTTTAATAGCTCCCAGGCCGAAGCGGATTCCTTCCTTTGCTGCTGTAAAATTCTCGAAGCTTTCGTTAATATCAGGCGGCAAAATGGGTATGCCCAGCCTCTGGCATTCCTTGATATAAAAAACCACTTTATCCTGATGTTCGATAACACTGCTTAAGAAGGCACACATGAATTCCACCGGATAATGGGCCTTAAGATAAGCGGTTTGATAGGAAATCAAAGCGTAGGCCGCTGCATGGCTTTTATTGAACCCATATCCGGCAAAGCTCTCCATCAGGTCAAACAGGTGAGCTGCGGTAGCCTCGTCAATACCATTATGGGCTGCGCCGGCTACAAATTTATCCCGCTGCGCCGCCAGCTCTTCCGGCTTTTTCTTACCCATCGCCCGCCGGAGTACATCTGCTTCCCCCATAGTGAAATCTGCCAGTTCGCTGGCTATCTGCATGACCTGCTCCTGGTAGAGAATAACCCCATAGGTCTCCTTAAGAATTGGCTCCAGGCGGGGAGTCGGATAAATAATGGGCTGGCGTCCATGTTTACGGTTTATGAAGTCCTCTACCATACCGCTGCCCAGGGGTCCGGGACGGTACAGGGCGTTCACAGCGACAATGTCTTCAAAACGGTTAGGCTTTATTTCACACAAAATGCGGCGCATGCCGTCACTTTCCAACTGGAACACACCAATAGTATTGCCTTCGGACAGCAGTTTATAGGTGGCTTCATCATCCAGAGGAAGATTATCAATATCCACAACTATGCCGCGGGTTTTCTCAATTATCTCAACGGTCCTGCTGATGACCGTCAGAGTGCGCAGCCCCAGGATGTCCATTTTTAACAACCCGATATCTTCAACAGTTTCCTTGGTAAACTGGGTGACCACATTGCCTTCTGCGGTCCTCTGCAAGGGAAGCAGTTTCTGCAAGGGTTCCGGCCCGATTACCACTCCTGCAGCATGGATAGAGGCATGGCGGGGCATACCCTCTATAGCCCGGGCAAAATCAATAATACGGCGGGTGTTGTAATCATTTTGGTAGGCCTGTATCAATTCGGGAGATATCTCTAACGCCCTATCAATAGTCACCCCCAGTTCAGCCGGAACCATCTTGGCAATACGGTCCACTTCTCCGTAGGGAACATCCAGTACCCGGCCTACATCACGGATAGCCGCCCGGGCAGCCATGGTACCGAAGGTTATGATCTGAGCAACCCGGTCGGCGCCATACTTGTCAATTATATATTCAATAACCCGGTCACGCTTTTCGAAGCAGAAATCAATATCAATATCCGGCATACTCACTCGCTCCGGATTTAAGAAGCGCTCAAAGAGCAGACCGTAAGCCAGCGGATCCAGAGTAGTAATACCCAGTACATAGGAAACCAAGCTGCCGGCTGCCGAACCCCGTCCAGGCCCTACCGGTACCCCATGAGCCCGCGACCAGTTGACCAGATCCTGAACGATGAGAAAGTATCCGGCAAAACCCATCTGTTTAATGGTCTGCAGTTCATAATTGAGGCGCTGTACTATATGATCTTCGGGATGAGGATAGCGCTCTGCAAAACGGGCCCTTACCAGTTCGTCCAGGTAAGTCTCGGCTGTGTAGCCATCGGGCAGGCTGAAGGGTGGCAGGTAAAAATGGCCAAATTCAAAATCCACTTGACAGCGTTGGGCTATTTCCAAAGTGTTGTGCAGTGCTTCAGGATGATCGAGAAACAGAACCGCCATTTCCTCAGCCGTCTTTAAGTAAAACTCGCTGCCGGGGAAACGCATGCGCTGTTCATCATTAATTACGGTACCGGTCTGAATACAGAGCAGTACATCATGCACCGGTGCATCTTCACGTTTCACATAATGCAAGTCATTGGTGGCTACCAAAGGTATGCCGGTTTTGGCACTCAAAGCGAAAAGCGCCTGGCATACCGTCTTTTCCTCCGCCATACCGTGATCCTGTATCTCCAGGTAGTAATTACCGGGTCCGAATAAATCCCGGTAATAGCAAGCAGCTTGTTCAGCTTCCTCGATTCGTCCAGCTAAAATAAGCTGGGGAATTTCGCCAGCCACACACCCCGACAACGCGATAAGGCCTTCATGATACTGGCTCAATAGTTCCCGGTCAACCCGGGGCTTATAGTAAAATCCTTCCAAAAAAGCCCGGCTGACCATTTGGGTCAGGTTGCGATAGCCGGTTTCATTCTCACAAAGCAAAACCATGTGCTGCAGGTTATCGTCAATGTGCACTTCACGATCCAGCCTACTGCGCGGTGCTACATATACTTCGCAGCCTATAATAGGTTTAATCCCCTGTTTCTTTGCCTCCCGGTAAAAATCTATGGCACCATACAATACGCCATGATCGGTAATGGCCAGGGCTGGCATGTCCAATTCTTTGGCCCGGGATATCAATTCTTTGATGCGGCAGGCTCCGTCCAGCAAGCTGTATTCAGTGTGATTATGCAGGTGAACAAACGATCCGCTATATGTATTAGGTTTATTCATATTCAACCTTGTTCTCCTTAGAAGGAAATACTACCATGTTAGCTTCTTTTATTATAGCAATTACTTACTCGCAAGGTAGGAATTCTAAGCAGGTATTCTTTTGAGGTAAGTTGATTTGAGGACAAGAAAGTCCAGGGGATGCTGCGCATATAAAGGGGAATGAAAAAAATGCTGGATGCGAAACTTAAGCAGGGATATTAGCCGGGCGAGTGACTTACGACGAGCCGTTGTAACCCACGGCGAAACTGAGGGCTGCGAAGGGGGCGAGAAACAGGATGTTTCGGACAGCGAATACTGAGTGCACGGATGCCGAATTACGAGCGGTCCCCTTCGCACCAAAGTAAGCCGATGGATTACAGGTGAGGAGTCCCGGAGCGAGCCGGCTAATACTCCTGCTATGCCATGGTTTGCGCAGATCGGCTCATAAAGATCTACTCTGGAAGGATGGATACATTACAGGGTTTCCCCTGAGTGATGGTCATGAGTTCATCGTAGGTTATCGGCAAGGCGGAATTAGGTGTTCCGGCAGCGGCATAAACTAACGGGTATCTTTTCAAACTTTCATCCAAATAAATAGGCACGTCCACTTTTAAGTCAAAGGGACACACTCCTCCCACTGGAAAACCGGTTATCTCCATAACTTCATCGGCATTAGCCATTCTAACCTTTGAGCCGACTAAATCACGCAGGGACTTAGTGTCCATGCGCACATCACCAGCTGCCACCACCAAGAAAAAATCGCCGGTTTTGGCTTTAAACAACATGGTTTTAGCAATCTGACCCACTTCCGTACCTAAAGCGGCCGCTGCCAGAGCAGAGGTGCTGGTATCCTGTTGAAATTCTATAACCTTTAAGTGGGGCATACGTTGATTTAAATAAGCTTGTACACGATCGATATTTTTCATTTTCCTCTCCCATTTTAATTAAAAATATGTTAATTCCTAAATTATTTTTGCAGACGCTTTTCCCGCATGCGTTTTCCCATTATTCCGCCCAAACGGCCACAGGCAGCATTGCTGAGAGATTCCCAGCCTTCCTTTTCAATTTGCTCCCAAAGCCCTAATTCCTTGGCTATTTCCATCTTTAACAGGTCGTATTCGGTGAGAACCTTCTTTTTCTTATCCCGGGATTTTTTCTGCGACATAACAACACCTCCGTCCCAGGAGTATTCTTTGTTAAAAGATTACCCGGGCAGAGGGTGGTTTATGTCCGGCAAAAACCGGATGGACATGACTTACCAACTGTTAAAAAAATCGTAAAGATCGTTGAGGCGTCCGCGCCAGTTAGGGGTAAACGACTGCCCCTTGTCTATTATCAAATCTTCAACTAAAAAAGTCTTCATACCTATGCACCCGGCTACCAAATCTTCACCTACATCATTACCTACCATGAGGCAATCCTGAGGGGTTACCCCTAGTTTGTCGACAATCTCCTGGTAATACTCAGTATGGGGCTTACAAAAATGCATCACCTCAAAGGAAGTGATCAATTCATAATCAAAATTCCCTACCCCGGCCCAATCCAGCCGCTGCTGCAAAGCTGTCAAGGGAAAAACCGCATTGGTGGCTATCACTACCTTCATCCCCCGGGCAAAAAGTTGTTCCATCATCTCCGGAATACCCGGGAAAGGCCGGGTGTACTGCTTCAACTTAGGAAAGCCTTCTGCATAAAATCGCTCGAAGAAAGGATCGAACTCCTGGCGGGGAACGGGCCAGTAACGGTAGAAATGCTCCATAAATACCTCTTCATTTAATAGCTGGGGATTACGATTGGTAATCATTGCCCCTGTGGAACGCCAGACAAGTTCTATTAATTGATCGGTCTCAGAATAACCGGCTTCGCGGGCCATATGTACCATCATGCGAAAATAATGCTGCAGGAACTCTTCCATGTTTATATCCAGCAAGGTTCCATCCAAATCAAATAAAACCGCCTTAAACATTAGTATCTCCTCTAATTTTGCTTGTGTCTGTCACCTATCCTTCATCAAAAGCCTGCAGGGAGGCTTTAACCGTGTCCATGCCGCTGACATAATAGGCCAGCCTTAATGCTTCCTTAATTTCATCGTCGCTGGCTCCCGCTTGACGAGCCTGACCTGCTAGTACTTTTACCCCCTGCCCAGCTCCTTTGCTAGCATCCAGGGCCACTAGTATTAGTAGCATGGTCTTTCGATCCAGAGCAGACGGGGACAAAGCCAGGTTGGCTACTTGTTCCAGCATTTTATGATAAGCAGGATCGTATGCAGACATCTTCTCTGCGAACCAGGGTAGATTTCCCATATGCTCCCCTCCTTTACTAAACTATTATAGGTAAACAGCCGTGGAAAATAAAGTTAGGGATATTTTGGGGGCATCGATAAATTTTTCTATACCCTTTAGCAGGAATAATTGGCAATTTATAGAAATTAATGATACCGTTGTGTAATATTCTTAAAAGGAGGATTTTAATGTTTTACCCCTTCTTGCAAAAGGAAAATCCCCATTATCTTGACTCCTCAGTGCTTCTCAATGCTCTGCCTCGTCAAGTACTGTTTTATTACTACCACAGCGCGGTGCGAATTACAGACGAGGCATATTCTACTCTCCAGCAAGTTGCTCTTGATGATTCGACCCTGTCTGATATGGCTCGCATATGGCTAAATCTAATCGAGAACCAGCTAGAAGCCGAAGCAGATCTGCAGTCGTTTAAAAACAACCCTTACCTGAAAACCATTGGTCCTTACTACTACCCCGAAACCAATACCCGCTTCTACTTTTGTAAAGATGCTCCAGATCCCCTTGATGTTCTGACCGCTTTTGATCTGGAATTGCTTAAAAATCTGGACCGCCCGGTAACCATCGATCGTGAATTACAGAAGTACGCCAAAGTACGCAAATCTAGGAAGCCTTCAACTGAAGACCTTATCCGGGAATTGGATATGTGTATTCTGGCTCTGCGAGAAATTGAGCAGGTAAACCGCCATACCAACTACCTGCGTAAGCTCTTGGAGCAACGCTATTCTATCGTGGAACAGGAAGACCTGCTCCCGTGTGAACCAGACGGAGTGCCGGATAAGCCAACTAAAGAAACAGAGGAACGGCGACTGGATAATCTAATCTCCTTTTCCCGGATGCGCTCCGTACTAAAAAAACAGGAAGAAGAAGGCAGCCGCTACAATTATGATGTCAAGGTATATTTTATCCGTTATCGTGAATACGAAAAAGCCTGCGAACGGTATAAACAAACACTGGAGAACTGGCCTATGTACCAGCAGGCATTGTATGATCGATGCTTTAATGATATTGATGAGGCTGAATCCAAAATGAACCGAGCCTTGCAAGCTTTGGAGCTGTATAACAATATTTTGGACAGGTCCTCGGTTCATGCTGATTATCAGGATGTAAAAACTCTGGAAACATTTCGCTACTTCTTAGAAACCGGACGGGCTAACGACCTGCAGGAATGTATGAACCTCTATGAGGAGGAAAAACACTGGCATGAAATAAAAGCCAGTCAGGAAAGAATCGAAAATACTATTTACTTCCTGCGGAACAGCAGCGAACAGGGGCTGATAGCCAGTGAGCAACTGGACCTGCTGCTGCGGGGTCAGGGAGATTAATGAAGAATAGGATTAAAGATGGTCTGTAGTTGCCTGTTGTACAGCTACTGGATGACAACTTATTAGTTAGTAATAATAGTCATCTATCTTCCGCTGCACAAAAAAAGAATACAAAAGCATTCCCGCTACAAAGCCGCCAATGTGAGCCCAAAAAGCTATTTGCCCGTAGCTGTTGATAGCCAGCTCCACTGTACCGCTCCATAACTGGGAAAGAGCCCAAAAACCCAGGTAAACCCAAGCCGGAACGGTAAACAGGAAAAAGGGGGGTACATAGGTCAAGATCCGGGAATGGCGAAACATCAGGAAATAGGCACCCATTACTCCTGCCACTGCTCCAGAGGCTCCAACCACTGGCACGGTTGATGTAGGGTTAACATAATAGTGGGTCAAACCTGCTATTACCCCACACACCAGGTAGAAAAGCAAAAACCGGCCTGAACCCATATGGTCTTCAACATTATCCCCAAACAGCCACAGAACCCACATATTGCCGATAAGATGCATCCAGCCCCCATGCATAAATGTGGAGGTAATGAACGGCAGATAGCCTGCTGGAGCTCCCATGGGACTGGAATAATAGGCGGGAACCAGGCCGAAAATATAAAAAAGCTGCTCCATACCAGCCAGGCCTTGGGAAAGGGTATATATAAAAATAACCACATTGGTCACTATCAGCAAAACCGTAACCAGTGGAAAGTGTTGACTGGGAGTGCTGTCCCTTAGAGGAAACATCCTATTCTCCTTTGCTCATTTGATTATGACAATAATATTCTCAGAAAACCCAGGTCATGTCTACAGGGGTTAAGGCTGACTTCACGGTAACCTACCGGGAATCATTACTGGTAAACTCACTGGGGTCGTTTTGCAGGAGAATGGATATAGCCTGGTAAGCAATCTCCCTGACCATATGAATTTCTTCTGTATCCTCCAGTCCCACCGGGATGTTGTTAAAAGGTTGGATATGCATATCACGGATCTGGTTAATAACCAATAATAATCCCACCAGCAGGCAGCCGTCATCAGAAATATTTTCCTCATCTATGGCAGCGTTAAAGATCATCCAGGCTGCCTGATTTAAATTATCCGGTATATTCTTCAAGTAAGGACTGCTGGCAAACTGCTGAAATTTACGGGGAAATACTCCCTCCAAGAAGTGAACTGCCTGGGGGTAACGATATTCCACCGACGTAAGTACCCTATCAAACAGGGGCTGGAAATTGCCTTCCTTAACTAAATTCTTTCTCTTTCTCAGCCGGTTTAATCCTTCATCAGTGATGCGAATACTGTTAGCAGTCAATATTTCCAAAGGTCGTATAAACTGCAGCATGCTATATACGCCATCATTTATAACCTCGGGCATTTTTTGACTGGTATAAGTCTGATATATTAACTCCGCATCGAGAAGAGCTTTGTAAAATAGAGCATTGCTGGCATCGCGGGGCATAGCAGACAATCCGGGTATAGCTTGCTCCACCACACCTTCGATATGCTCTAGTGCGTCCTCCCCGGCACTTTCCACTACTTTATCCTTTATCACATATAAGCGTTCCTGAATCTCATCCCAGCGTTTTTCCACCATTATATCCTGCCAGGCCAAACTCACCAGTATCTCACTAGCTCTCTCTTCCAATTGTCCTACCTGCAGTAAATATTCCTCAAATCTTCTTACTACCACTCCGGATTCGCTATTAGACAGGTTAATCAACCTCTGTAGTAAACCCTTCATATCCCGTAAATGGTTTAGTACCTGAACAGTAGATTTTTGAAAACGTCCCACGATATCAGCAGAAAAGTTTTCCAGGTCTTCCGTTAAGGAGTTGTTAAAACTAGCAACGCGGCTGGCCAAGGATTTTTCTACAATTACGCCGAACTGCTGTCCCAGTTTTACCGGACTCAAAAAGTCTACCATTTCTATTTCACGGCCCTGAGCGCAGGCTTGTTCCCAGAGTATTTTATACACATACTCATAGTAGTATTGCTGCTCTTTCAGCATACTGTTGCGGAAATCGGTAATCTTATTTTGAATTCGGCTGGAAATATCATCTTGGTCAAAAAAGCGTCTTCTCTGCATATCCTGAATGATTTTCAGAACCTGCTGCGAGCTTTCCTTCAGGCTCTCTACCAATTTAACCTTATCTTCATTGGTCACATTAAAAAGCTGAAGAATAGCTCGACCATCCTGAAGGACTTGTTCTAATTGAGCATAAAAGTCATCAACCATTTCCCATAACCAAGCCAGCCCCCGGCTGAACTTATGCTGGTACTCATGTTCAATGGGTTGTAGAAAGTTATTTACCTGCTTATTGAAGACTTCATCGCAGTGTGGTCTGATTTCTTCCATTAGCTCGTTCAAGCGAGCTTGTAATTCTTCATCAATTTCTGGTTCATCCGGACTATAATAGGCTACTTTATACACAGCTAGACTACCTATCAATAGTAATACTACAAATAGCACGCCGGCTGTCCAGGATATGCCCTTGACTAATACCAGCACCATCAGCAGATTAAGGAGCAACAGTGCCCAAAGACCTATCCACAGGTTGGGGCTGGTTTGGATTGATGTAATAAATCTATCTTTTATGCTCATAGGCCACCTCGTCTAGTTTATTCCTTGCTTTAGTTATCGTTAGAAACGAGCGAAAACTTAATGAGGTAAAGGTCTAAGCAATTGAGCTGGAAAGGTAATTAACCGCCAGAAAAATAAACAGCAAGGTAAAAATAGCTTTAAAAACTACTGGTTTAACATAGCGGGTGACCGGCACTCCCAGTTGAACACCGATGATGGTGCCTAACCCCATTAACAGGGCAATTGGCAATACCACAAATCCCTGGCTCAACTTGGTAAAAGCACCTACTGCCGTTACCGGGAATATGGATAAAAGGGTAGTTCCCACAGCTAAATATGGAGACGCCCCGTACAGCCAGATCATAGCCGGTACGATTAAGAATCCTCCCCCCAGACCCAGTATGCCTGTCAAACATCCCACCACCAGGCCAACCAGGGGCATGGTCCACAGAGGAGCCTTGGGGTCAGGTTGGGTCGTCTGCTGATTGTAGTTTTTTATTTCCCGGATAGTATCTCTGGCCATACGAATAGCCATGACTGCAAATAAAACCGCCAGCATCAATGTCAATACCTGTTCCCGGCTGCTCAGGTATTCCTTAAATAGATATGAACCCAGCAGAACTCCGACTACCCCTCCCAGCCCCACTCGCAAACTCCAGGCCAGGTTTACATTGCCTTGCCGGTAATGTCCCAAGGCTCCTGATATGGAAGTAAACATTACCGCAAACAAGGTAGTACCGATGGCGTTGGCTGTGGGTATATGCAGCAATAATTCAGTAGCAGGCAGCATAACCACTGCACCGCCTATACCCAAAATTGCCCCCATCAATCCAGCCGCCATCCCCACCACTACAATTAACAAATAAGACAAAACTAAAAGCACCACCATAGCAACCGTTCTGCCTTGGCCAGGGTAGAACGGTTATTCCTTTATTTTATTCTACCGGCTCAAAGTCATCCCGGCTGGCTCCGCAAACGGGACACTCATCCGGGGGCTCCGGCCCCTCATGTATATACCCGCATATCTTGCATTTCCACTTATTATGCACCTTTTGGCCTTCAGCATCTTTCCCCAGCTTACTCACACTCTCACTGCTGTCCACCCGTGGAGCTATAACGATTTCTCCTACCAGCACTCCATCCTTCAGATAGCTTTTCTTAAAGTAATTGGCCGGCGGATCATCCACAACCACCGTACGCACCTGATCATCAGGCCAATTAACATCTCCGATGGAGAAAATCTCACGATCAAAAGCAGCCAGCATGGTGGAAAGGGTCGGCATTTTAAACTCCACCCATTCCCCGGCGGCAGCAGCGCCGGCAATCCGGCCCATTTCCATGGATACCGGCCATAATCCAATCACTCTCTCACCAAACTGTGCTACATCCCCTACTGCATAAATCCCATCCACACTAGTACGCATTTGCTTGTCGACCACAATTCCCTGCTGGACCTCCAGGCCGGCTTCCTTGGCCAGCTCCACATTGGGTTTGACTCCGGTAGACAGCAAAACCACATCGGCCGGCAAGACCTGACCGCTGCTAAGACGAACTGACTCAACCGCATCTTTACCTATAATCTCCTCGGTAGATACCCCTAATTGGAGAGAAATACCTTTGGCTTCCATCAAGCTCTGCAGGCGAGCGGATGCCTCCGGGTCCAGCTGCCTGGGCATGAGGCGTTCATTATATTCAACCACTGCCACCTCTATACCTAGGCTTACCATTTCCTCCACTGCTTCCAGGCCCAATACTCCTCCGCCAATTACTACAGCTTTTTTAGCTTTATTAAGGGCTTCTTTTAACCTACGGGCATCTTCCAGGCTGCGCATAGTATAAACGCCGGGAATATCAGCTCCTTTAATGGGCAGTACATTGCTGCGGGCGCCAGTGGCAATAATCAGCTTGTCAAAACCAATCTCTGTACCTGATTCAGTAGCTACCTGCTTAGCTGCGGTGTCCAGTTTGGTAACAGCCTGGCCGGTCAGAACCTCGATACGCTTCTCACGATACCAGGCCAGATCATGAATGAACAACCGTTCACCTTTTATTTCTTCTCCCAGGTAGTCAGACAGCATTGGCCGGTAATAGGGAAGCACCGGTTCATCGGTTATCATAGTTATGGAAGCAGTCTTATTGCGCTCCCGAATGGCCTCGGCAGCCGAGAGAGCCGCAACACCTCCGCCGATAATCACAAATTTTTCATCGGTATCTTTATTGAAAGCATCCTCCACCTGCAACAGTTCAAAGTTTTCCTTGCCCACCCCACAGGCTGGACAGATTTCCGGTGGTTCAGCTCCTTCATGTATATGCCCGCAGATCAAACAACGCCATTTCAACTTAGAGACATCCTGTTTCTTCTGCTGGATGGCTTTGGCAAACTCTACTCCCAGCAGGAAGGCCTTATCCAGATCATTGGCAGTGGGTTTAAGCCGCACCCGCAATCCAGGCACTACCTGCATGCGCATAGCTTTTAAACGTGCTTCAATGCTGGGCACTGCTTCCCCGCTCCATCCATAGGAGCCGAAAGCAGCAGCTACTTTCCCGCTGTGGTTTATGGGAGAGAGATTAAGCAGCAGCTGCCAGATTACTGGCAGAGCATCGCCATTAATGGTAGGTGAACCCACCAGCAACCCATCGGCCTGGTTAACTGATTCCAGCACCAGGTCTAAATCAGCATAAACCATATCATGTTTTTCAATATAAAAGCTGCCCACGGAGTTAATCCCGTCGATGATGCTGTTAGCCAGGGCATCTGTATACCCGTAAGCACTTACATAAGCCAGAACTATCCGGGGCAGGTCATCTTTGTAGTACTTGGGCACCGTAGACCACTGCCGGTAAAGATCAATATAATAGGGTATACCGGTGCGCAACACTGGTCCATGACCAGGGCATATTACTTTTAGCTCCAGATCCTTTATCTTTTCCAAAGCCTCTAGTACATAGGGCTTAAAGGGACCAATAATCTTGTCAAAATAGTATTGAAATGCATGGAGGAAATCCCCTTCTACCAGGTCATTAAACAGCTTTTCGTCAGGATAATGGGAGCCAAAGGAATCACAGGAAAACAGGATGCCTTCCTCCTCCAGATATGTATATATCGAATCAGGCCAATGCAAAAAAGGAACGCTTATAAAGCTCAATGTCCAGTTACCCAAAGACAGTTTATCCCCTTGCTTGACCACCTGATATTTGAAACTTCGATTGGCAATTTCCTTCAAAATATCAATAGCAGTATCACTGCCCAGAACAGTAATGTCCGGATTAATAGCTAACAATGCTTCGATTGATCCGGTATGATCAGGTTCAGCATGGTTAACAATCAAATAATCAATAGTGGCCGGGTTAACTAATTCCTGTAGTCTTTTCAAGTGTTCGTCCCAGAACTTAACTTTCACGGTGTCAATCAAAGCAGTCTTTTCAGATCCCTTGACTAAGTAGGAATTATAGCTGGTTCCATCTTCAGCAGTCATAATGATATCAAAAATACGCAGATTGTGGTCCCGGGCTCCTACCCAGTAAACATTATCAATTATCTTAACAGCACTCATCTTTCTTCCTCCTTTATATTAATTTTCGACTATGGTACAGGTTTATTATTTACATCATATGGGATATCCTTTCTAGGTATCAAGCAAATACTATGTAACCTGGGTAAAAGATTTATCGTAAATAAAAGGCCGCTTCCCAGCAGGAAACGGCCTTTTCCTCAATAACCAGGCATAGTCAATGCTATTTTCCTTTGAATTGCGGCTTACGCTTCTCCAGAAAAGCACGGGTACCTTCTTTAAAGTCATCGGAAGCCCAGGTAAGTATCTGATACATGCTCTCCAGTTCGGCCTGCTCATAGAAATCATTGCACATAGCCGCCCGCAGCAGTTTTTTATCCAGCTTTTGAGTGAAACCAGGTCCGGCAGCTAACCTGTCCGCCCAGGCTAAAGCTTCATCCATGAGCTGGTCAGCCGGCACTACCTTATTGACAATTCCCAGCTGCTCCGCTTCCTGGCTCTTCAAAATCTTGCCGAACAAAAGTATCTCTGCAGCCTTCTGGTAACCCACCAGGCGGGTTAAGAAATAGGAGGCACCGCTGTCCGCGGTAAATGCTACGTTAATAAAATTGAAAGCAATCTTGGCAGTATCGGCAGCAATAATCAAATCGCAGGCCATCAGCAGAGCGGTTCCCGCTCCGGCAACCGCACCGTTTACCGCTGCAATAACCGGTATTTCCATTTCATACGCTGCTTTTACCACCCCGGTGGACTGGTCATAGGTCCACTTGGCTTTGGCCGGACTATCCATTGCCGCCAGTACAGATACATCACCGCCGGAAGTGAATCCAGCACCGGCTCCGGTAACTATTAAAACTTTAGCTTCCTGGTCCTTTACTTCCTGGCAGGCAGCTGGAAAATCCCGGCAGATCTCATAATTGAAAGCGTTCATATACTTGGGGCGATTTAATGTAACGATTGCAACTCCGTTGTCTTTGATTTCCAGTTTCACGGTTTCGAATTCTTTTATCATGGTTACTTCTCCACCTTTCTCCGGTCCTTTATTCCCATTTTAGATATTATACCATTGAATATCTTGTCGAGAATGAATTGCCTGGAATAAATTTGCGATCTATTATATTTATTGTTATTAAGAGTGTTTATAACTACTTTCCGGTTTTCAGACTGTAGTTTTACTATCCTTACTATCTTACCTGCTATCTACTTATATTTTTAAAGTATTCCCTATCTTATCAGGCTAATATGTTGACGGCACTTTCAAGTGCAGTGATCAGCTGGTATTCTCCGCTCCGCCAGCCAGTACTACTCAGGCTCCCGTTGGCAGCTAATTATGTTGCGATCCGAAGGCGTGGCAATTAATTTATGTACTATTTTGACATTCTGACCGGACGGTATCATACAATATGGTCCGGTTTTTTATATCGCTGATTATTTAAAGTAGAAACTAATAAATAGTTGGCTAAATGAAGCTTCTAATGGATAATTGATATGTAGAGTATCTTTTGGAAAGGCTTGACTACATGATATTACCGCCCTATGTCATAAAAATAATAGATATATTAAGCAGCCATAGTAGAGAAGCCTTCGCAGTAGGAGGGTGTGTACGGGATTTGCTGATGGAAAAGCCTCCTACAGATTATGATGTGGCTACTTCTGCACTTCCCCAGGAAATCATGGCGCTATTCCCAAAAACCGTGCCCACCGGCGTCAAGCATGGAACGGTGACGGTATTTATGGACGGTGTACCGGTAGAGATATCCACTTTCAAGGGCAGGGATAATGGTCAGGGCGGTTTGCATGAGGATTTACAACGGCGGGATTTTACCATTAATGCCATAGCGATAGATGCTAAAGGGGTAATTCATGATCCTTTTGGAGGCCGGGAAGACCTGGAAAAAAAGATAATCAGGTCCCCGCTAAACCAATCCCGGGAACGCTTTGCAGAAGATCCCCTGCGGATGATACGAGCTATCCGTCTTGCGGTCAGCTTTGGTTTTACTCTGCACCCGACTGTAACCGAATCTATACTTGATTCCCATGAACTAATCAGACAGGTTTCCATTGAGAGAATCCGGGAGGAGTTAAATAAAATATTAGTTTCTGATAGTCCGGCCCTGGGAATAAAACTGTTGCTGGATCATAACCTATTAGCTCACATAATTCCCGAAGCAATGCCTATGGTTGGCTTTGACCAGCACAACAAGAACCATGACAAAGATGTTTTCCAGCACGCTCTGGCGGTTTTGGATGCGGTTCCACCTCGCCTTAATGTACGCTGGGCAGCCTTTCTGCATGACATTGGCAAACCAGCTACCTTCACCCGGGGTGAAGATGGAGTAGGTCATTTTTACGGGCACCATATGAAGGGTCAAGAAATAACCCGCTGCATTCTAGAACGTCTCAGATATGACCATAAAACCATTGAGGACATTACCATTCTGGTCGGTGCCCATATGACTCGCTTTGCCAGATTTCGTAATGCCAATCTCAAAAAGCTGGTAAGCCAGGTAGGTGAACACAACCTGCAGGACCTGTATGATCTTCAAAAGGCCGATATCCTGGGTTCAGCACCGCCTTTTGACTTCACCTCGCTGAATGAAATGCAGGCCGAAATAGAGCAGATACTTCACGAAAAGCATCCTCTAAAGATTGGGGATCTAGCCGTTAACGGCCATGACTTGATGGAAATTGGTATAGAGCCCGGCCCGGATATGGGCAAAATACTGCATGCTCTTCTGGAGATAGTCCTGGAAGATCCTCAGAAAAATAATGCTCCCACCTTGCTATCCTTGGCCAAAGAGCTAGCCAAGCCATCCTAAGGCAGAGGTTTATAATGCCTTCAGCTGTTCAATCAAAGACTGAAGTCTCCTAATCACAACTTTCTTGTTCAGCTGTGGTTCAGCAAGGCTATTGATATAGACTCGCAGGTAATCCCAGAAAGCCGCTGTCATATTGGTTTCGTTTATAGCGAAGGTGATAGCCGGAGCAGATGTCTTGGCTACGATAGCTCCTACCTCCTCTTTGGCATACAGCATAAATCTCTCCTTTTTATGGGCAGTGTCAATATAGACCTCATAGTTTGGATATTTCTGCAGGAGCAGAATAATGTTTTCCAAATGAAGTATCAATTCTTCGGGGGTATAAAAGACATCTTCCGTACTTAAGGTGTCGGACAGAGCAACTCTCAGTCTGCCCTCTATTATCTCATCCAATGCGGGAATGCTGACAATTTCCGTAAATCTGTGGGTTTGCAGACTATTTGCGAAATTTTGTATTCTGATTCTCAGACTGCCGGCCAACTCACTGTCATTGGCTCTTCCCATGCGGGCCAATATTTTATCGATGGCCGTATCTGGCATGGTTAGTATGCTGAAAGATTCGGCTTTAACAATGGTATCAGCCGATTCCTTCTCAAACTCACCAAGAATGGAGTTGTAAGCCTGGTTGTCTGCAGGGGTAAAAATCCGCATCAGAGGCCGGCACAAAGCTAACAGGTTGGTGTATTCACTGACTAGTGCCTTAACCGCATTTTTATCTTTAAGCAGGAAATTGGCTGCCCTATCTTCCATGTTTGCCACTGAGTTTGACATAACTGCCGATGTTTCCGGAGCAATGAGCAGTGTTCTCTTGAACAGTCCATCTCTTTTCTTAGGATAATAATAGGGCTCAATAGCCCCCGTCATGTAAAGGGGGAGCCACTTGGATATCCCCGCCAGCATTTCATCCAGATTGCGGCTGACAGTATGTATCATGCGGATCCGGTTGCCCTGAGCAAGAACTTGGGACATAAGAGACGCCCATCGAGCTGCATACTCGGGGTTTTGGCCCAGCCAGTCGAAGCTTTCATCGCTGAATAGAAGCAGAGTCTGAGGCTTATTATGATTGATTACCGATAACAAAAAAGCCAGTACGGCTTCCTGTTTGCCTGTCGTTCCATAATGGATAGATATTAAGGAGTTCTTGGTTTCAGGATAGTCACAACTTTCAACATTGGTCCATTTATTCGGCTTCTTAAACTGAAAGTCTTCCATAATATTTAAAAAACCCTGTACGGCATTCAGGGGGCGTTCCTTCTCCTCCTGCAGCCATGCGCTTATCGACCGGGCATTTTCATCTATGCTTTCAGATACAACATAAGCTCTGGGTAAACGATCCCCCAGAGCTTTTATCTGATAAGTTTCCAAACAGTGTTTGGCAAAATATTCGGCCATGATCGGCACGTAATTTTCATTTTTAGGCAGGCTTCTGACTCCCCGGCGCAGCCGGCTGATATATGAAGCATCCAACGAAGTATATGATGCCAGGGCGCTGTTGGTAGTATTAGTAATTTTCATCAGGAAATCTAGTTTTTCGCTAAATCGCAAGGGAAAATCACCTCATCTACAATTATATGAATATCTTCTGCTTTGAAACAACCCCTTTCCGTTCAATGTATTCATCACATGTTACTGGTATTAGACGTTGATACAAACAAATAACCCCTTTTAGGGGTTTGAGGGTGTCGATAAAGTTTATGAACAGATGGACGTTCGAGACTGCTATGGAACTTCGTGCCTTGCTTCCTCGCTTAAGCAGGAGTGTTATCCGGGCGAGCGACGTACGACGAGCCGTTGCATCACACGGCGAAACTGAGGGCTGCGAAGCGGAGCGAGAAACAGGATGTTTCGAGCAGCGAGGATTGAGTGCATGGATGCCAAATTCCGAGCGGTCCGCTTCGCACCGAAGTAAGCCGATGTGTTGCAGGCGAGGAGTCCCGGAGCGAGCCGGCTCATACTCCTGCATCCTGGTTAACACTCCCCCTTTTAATGGGTTTTAATGAGAGTCTGCCCCAGCTATTTCAACAGCGGGCAGGAGCAGCGGTAGCATTTGTCATCATTGATGTCGTTTAGAGTGGAACAGGCGTTGCAGAATATGATGCTGTCTTTGGATTTATCGTATTTTTCCAGAGTGCCTAACCCCTTATGATGACGTACCCGATCACCGATTTGAAAATAATTGAAGATGGTATTGTCATCTTCCATAAATTTGTTTATGATCTTCCCCTGGTCAGTTTTGAAGACGATGGTGTACAAAGTATATCTCTCTAGGTAGTACCCACCGTCGCTATTTTTGTTGCGCCGGGTCTTTTTCTCTTTTTTCTTGTCAATGACTACTCCATCCCATTGTTTAGTGGTCAAACGACTGAGGGTGGCTAATATGGCGATAGTCATAAACATGCCTGCAATGCCCAGTCCGATATAAAGGGCCTGGGGATTATCCATTTCAGAACTTGTTTCTCCATAGATGTAAAAACCAACTACCGCAATAACGGCCAAAATCCCGGCAAAGATAAAGGACCAAGCGGTGCCCTGGCGCTGGTAACTGGCAAAGGCCGGGTCATTGATCCGCTCTGAAAATCCAATCAGGTTCTGCTTCCCTTCCGATTTCCCAGCCGTTGCTGCAGGTTCTTCTGTTTGGTTTTCTTGGTTCTGGGGCAGAGGACTGCCGCAGGCAGTACAGAATTTGACGCTCTTAGCAAAATCAGCGCCGCAATTTGGACAAATCATGTTTTACCTCCTCACGCTTCACACTTCCCAATTCTACCGGCCTCCATAGCTGCCGCCTCCGCCGCCGCCTCCGCCGCCGACGGAGAATCCTCCCCCACCGCCGGAACCGGATGAAGACTTGCTGACTGCTTTTTCAGCAGATTGCAGAGCTCTTTCGAAAGATTGGCCGATCCCATCGAAGGAGTTGTTCAGGGCATTCATACCCGTATGATAGGTTCCATACATCATCCATCCTTGACCGAAGCGATAATCTCCCTCCTGCATGTTGGGGAAAACTACTTCCAGCTGCTTGATGACTTCTTTGGCTACACCCAGGGTGACCGCAAAAACCAGGTAATGCTCCCAGATGATAAGGCTGGGTATCTCATGGCGCTGCATCTCCGAAAAATGTTCCAGGAATCTTTTGAATGCTGCCCAGCGCACATAGTCTTCCTGACCGGTCACGGAACGTCGCATGAAAAATAGTGGTACCATAAAAATAATAATTCCGGCAATGATCATAGCCCAGCCGATGGTGCCTATCCTGGCTGCCAGCACAAAGCCCAGCACAAAAAGCGCTGCCCCGCCCAACACAGTGAAAAGCGTCATATTACCATGGCTGTCAAAGAAATTGTACTTTTCGCATCTGGCGATAATATCAGAAGTCCAGCCGCTCCACCAGACATAGAATGCTTTGCCATATTTTTGGGCGTAATCTTCAATATCAGTCAAGTATATATAATCTTTACCGCCGCCGATATCGTTCTTGAGAAAGTCGATAAGTTCTGCTTCATGAGGCCTAAGGACTGCTTCTTCCGGTTTTCTTAAGCTGGCTGGTTCCGGTGCCGGCAGAAAACTGAGCAGGAAGGTAGTGACTTCTTTGCTTCCCAGGAACCTGCGCTTCTGTACGGTGTCCTCCTCCAGAAAGAGGAATTTTCGACGGGCTAAGTCCATGATGGTAGCAGTGATATCATTGGCGTTCATTTTTTTGAAGTTCCACAGCACACTTAGTTCCGCCGGGCTGTAATCAGCAGGCAGATCCCGGTAGTAATCACCGTCAAAAACTGTGGGATGTTTGCGCCCGTATTTGCGCCATAACATAATTACAGTGACTAAAGCCGCTAAAACAATGCTAGCGGCAAAACCCAATTCCGCCCGGGCCATCATTCGTTCCTTATTGGCCTGTTCTGCCCAGCCCTTTTCCTCGGATAAGATCCTGACCAGAGCCGGTTGATCTATATAGGCTTCCGCCGGCGCCCCGGCAAACAGACTGACGGGCATGAGAACCCGTCCTTCCATGAAGGTATAGGAGGGCAGATCGCTTACTTTCATAACGACTGCATTAGGGCCGGCGAATTGGATTTCTCCGTTTAAGGGCCCGTGTCCCCAGATACGGATGTCTTCCCCCTGCTGGAATTGTTCTGCACCCGGCGGCAGGGTCAGGTTCACCTGTACATAGGAAATCCGATTGCCATTGGCTTCCCCGATGAATTTGCGATAGAGTTCTGCCGTATCCTGATAGATTTTAACCGCATTAACTACCCGGTAAGATAGATCAAAGGTGCGCACTTGATTAGAGGCATTTATGCTCCAATCGATGAGAATGTCATCGCCTTCGTATTTGATTAGAAAAGTGCCGGGCGGTCCGTATTCCGTGCCGGGATTGAATTCATAGGGCTGCCCGTTTTCACTCACCTGTACTTCTGTGATAGGGGTATCACCCTGGGGGATCTTTACATAAAACCCGTTCCACTGCCCGGAAAAGTCCACTGTGATCCTTTCCGTCACCTGCATAGATGCATCTGGGAGCACCTGAGCATCCACAATGATCTGCTCCATGGTCAAGGAGCGATCCGCCAGGGCCGGCGTCGTCATAACGGCCAGGACCAAGAACAAAGCCATTAAGAGACTGAAAACCGCGATTGGGAAATGGCGGGAAGACATTTTTCGTATCATACTGGCATCTCCTCTTTAAAACTCCACTTTCACAGCCTGGCGCGCATCAGGTTCTCCCTGCAGGTTGAAGTAATCCACCATGGCAAATCCCAGCATGCCTGCTACCAGGTTGGTGGGGAATAACTCGATCTTGGTGTTGAACTTCTGGACGGTATCATTATAGAATTGGCGGGCAAAAGCGATTTTGCTTTCGGTATCAGTAAGTTCCGCCTGCAGCTGCATGAAATTAGCATTGGCTTTTAGCTCCGGATAAGCCTCGGCTACGGCAAACAAGGAGCGCAGCGCACCAGTTAGCATATTCTCCGCTTGCATCTGCTCCTGGATGTTTTTTGCATTCATAGCCATGTTCCGGGCTTGAGTTACACTTTCTAAAGTCGACTTCTCGTGCTGGGCATAGCCTTTGACAGCGCCTACCAGATTGGGGATCAGGTCATAGCGCCGCTTTAACTGTACATCCACCTGAGCCCAGGCGTTTTGCACCCTCTGCCTCAGCTGCACCAGGCTGTTATAGACACTGATCAGGAATACGGCCAATAAGACTACGATCACGCCCAGAATTGTTAATCCAATCATTTTTCCTTGCCTCCTCATTAATAAAAATCTGTCGAGAGTATATTTCTATCCATTCTTTATCCAGACTCTAAAACCTCTTGGTATGTCACCTACATAAACATGGAAAATCCCTCGATCTCTCTCGGTTCCTTATTGAATGGCACTCCGGCAGCCTCAATAGCTTCCGGCACCCGGTCAAAATTGTTGATGATCACACCGCCCATTTGATCCGAAAACCAGATATAGATCGGCTTGCTGCCGCTGCGCTCTGTAATCCTTAACCCTCCATAGGAAGCAGTATCTGCCAGTAAAGCTGAGCCTGCTGGCTGGGTCGAAGATGCGCGTCCGCTGATTACGGATAGAAACGCCAGGGCCAGGAAAAGCTTTCGAAACCATCCCGGGTTTCTCAAGGCCACCAGATCAACACCAGCCATCTGGTCAAAGCATATTTCTCTGACGCCCTTAAAAGTAACCAGGTACAGGGCTTGCGGTGTAAGCTCAATACGGTAGGAAGCATTCCAGGCATTGCTGTAAAATAGGTAGATGGCAAGGCAAGACATAAGCCACATAAAGAAGGTTACCGGCCACAGACCCGTGACAGCCTGGACGGTTCCGCCGTTGATCAAAAAAGGCAGTCCGAAAAAGAGAGTAAGGATTATCAGCCCGGCCAGGTCTCCTGCTACCATACTGCCGGTGGAATAACTGATATCATCCGGCTGTTTTTTCCTGCGGGGCAGCAATATATAAAGCAGTAAACCTAATACCATAACTATGATGCCAGCAGTACGATAAGGATGATATAGCCACCCCGGAGCAGTACGGTACGGGCTGGACATAGCTCCCACACTGGCCTGGTAATCATGGTAATCCAAGCGCAGATAACTAGTGGCCTTACCGTTATTGGTACTGATATAGGCTGTTTGGCCGTCACCTTCCTGCAGCCCCCATTGTTGATAAGGCAGCTCATCCGGTTTGAAAAAGACCGGAACCGGTCCCGCCGGCTTCCAGAAGTCATCCTTGTCTTCTTCACTGACTCGGTCACCATAGAGAGAGAGGCCATAGTCCCCGTCGCTGGCCAACTGTACCTGGGCAAAAAAATCAGACCACTGATTGCTATCAACGGCCACCAATTTTCCACCGGTCTTGGCCTGGATATACTCTTCCAGGGGCAAGGCACTGAGTCGTTTCTCCTCTTGGGTGGCCAGACCGGTGGCAGATTTCAATTCATCGGCCTGCTCCTGTTCCCAATTTACAGCTGTTGCACTTATCACCGCCGGTGCCACATAGAAAAACAGGGCCATCCCGACCAGTATGCCCAAAACCAGGGCTAATCGCCTCCAAAGTTCCATCGCACTTGCTGTGGCCGTCATGTTTTACTCCTCTCCCCGGCTAATAACTCTGGGTACGGTCATCTTTGATATCCATGTAATTCGGGCACCATTTTATGATAGTGTTGGCTGCTTCAGCCGGATCAATTTTAGTCATAGCAGTCATTTTATAATATTCAAAATTGCCGCCGGGAGCTGTGACGTAGACGCTGCCCCGTCCCGGTGCATAATAGGTAAGACTTTGATACCCGGCAGCCTGATTATCCTCCCGCAATATCAGACAGTCTTCGAATTTGGCAAAACCCAGATCGAGATCCACACCCATGTCCATTACCTCATAAATGGTTGATCCATACTCGGTATCATAGCTCCAGGTCTGCCCCACCGTCATATTGTTTTTTAGGACCGGGTATATTTCAAAGGGGGCGACGTCCATGATGTAATAGGTTCCATCGGCTCGCTCTACATAATGAAAGCCAAAACCATATTCTTCACCCATATCGATGCCCACTTCCACTTCAGTGACCCGAACCGATTCGTGAGGAACGGCCCGCCCGCTGATCCGGTCTACTATCCCTGACATTCCATCAGGATAATTAACATAGAAAGTACACTTTAATCCCGGTTGGGACAAATAAGTTGCTGCCCGGGACAAATCAACCTGAGGCGTACTCTGGGCGGGTACGCCGGATGCATTCTGTTCGCCGGCATTAGCGGCCGGGCTGCCGTTTTGCTGGGTCACTGGTTGCCCAGGTATGGCATTACCACCCGGATCATCCTTGGAAAGCCACCAATAGACACCTCCGCCAGCCAGGAATAACAGCACCAACACCGAAATCATGATCACCAGTGCATTTTTGCTCCCGGATGGATTGGTTCCCGGGGGAGCATAGCTCCTGCCGGGCATGGGCCCGGGGCCCCCTGCTGGCGGTGCTGGCGGAGCATAGGGCGGAGCCGTATTCTGAGGCGGTTGATGGCTCTGCTGCTGGGGCTGTCGATAAGCTGGTGCTGCAGGAGGTGGTGCCACCGGCTGGCTTGGCGTGATCGGCACAGCAGATACCGCCGGATTTTCTGCCATGGAATTGACATCAAAGCCGCAATCACCGCAAAACCTGTCTCCTGGTGTTAGCGGCGCCCCGCAGCCCGGGCAAAATTTTAATTCACTCATATCGCTTCACTTCCTTTTATATTGGCGCTCCACAGCTGGTACAGAATTTCTTGCCGGGTTTCAGTTCTGCCCCGCACTGCCCGCAGAATTTCATGGCCGGGGCTTGCCTGGGAGCTGCTTGGGCTGGTGCTGTTCCACCGATGGCTTTTTGCAGAGCCTCGATCCATTTCATCAATATCTGGACTAGTTCTGGCAAAGTAAGGGCCTGATGCCGAAAGCGTGCGTCTCCTTCCGCCCCGATCTCAAAGGAGAAGAGATGATTGGCAAATGCCGTGGGTGTCATAAACATGCGGGAAAGGGTTTTTTCCTGTCCATTGACCAAAGCAGAGGCCTGACAGCTAATGGATCCCAACCAGCTGGTAATGATCTCGGTACCCATGAGACGTGAACGCTCTCCTAAAGTCAGGACACTCTCATCACTGGTCAAAAACCCCAGTTCCTCTACTTTCTTAATGTGCTCGGGTTTCAAGGCTATATTGATCCCCTTGAGTCCGCTGGTGATCTCAAACATGGTAGGCAAAAGCCAGCGTTTATCCTGACTGGCCAGGGAACGTCTGAGCAGTTGTACAAAATCCTGGGTACTGATGGCTAAATCCAAACCACCTCGATAATCCAGCATGCTCTCCAGGTAGGATCGCCGGTAAATGTCAATGCAGTGCAAGGCACAAACCAGGACTTCCATGGGGAGAACCTCGGGGAACACCGGCTGATAGTTGCTAGCAGCTTTGGAGGCATAGATATCTGACCACCATTGTAGAAACGATTCTTCATTATCAAACAGCATCAGCAGAATATTACCGTCACTGCCCTGAAAATGGGCCAAAACATCGTTATCGTCCAGGGAAAGAAAAGCATGATAGGTTTCTTCAGCCGAACCGGCTCCTCCACGATGGAACTCTATTTTTAGATCCGGCGCCAGCAGCTTTTTAGCCATGGATGCAAAGTTCGCACTCTCGGCCAACGGTTTGAAAAACTCCGAAGGGCTACTGGTGGCCGCCTGTTCCGCATTATAGCTGTAGGAAGAAAGCTGATTCCCGTTCAACCCAGAACGTCTGAACAAATGATTAATGTCTGCCGGAGCCAGCTTGAGTATTTCAAGAATGCCCGGCTTCTCCATATTCATTCCCATATCAATGCCTCCTGTCTATTGTTTTCTCCTTTATTTGAGGGCGGTTCTGATCGCGCCGATACGACTGCTCACTTTATTCAAAAAGTCTCCCGGGGAACTATATCCCAGTTCCTGCAGACGAGCCGCTCTGACTGCCGGCAATAGTCTATTGTCTTTGATGACGGCAATCGCCTGTTTCATATTGTCAGGCATGGGTTCCACCCGGTAACCCATATCCCGATAACCTTTCTCCACGCTTTCTGCCACATTGGCCGTTTTGCGCAGTTGTTCCATGGCCTCAGTCTGATTTCGCATGACCTGGGAGGGAGTATCTCCAGAGTTCCAGTAATCATCGAATTTCTTCTGCTCCATCAAGGACAATTGTTCCGGATCCAGCATAGTCCCCTTTCCTCTCTGGGTCAGTTCGAAGCCGGTGGAAGGCCGCATCGGCTTCCCGTCGATCATAACAAAATCTACTCCTCGGTCAATCTCGTCTTGCGTGAGTTCGATCATCGGTCTGCCCGGTTGGTTGCCATCCGGTATACGCCAGGTGCGCTGAGAGCTGAAGTCCCGGCCAGCAGACAGATCGAACTGATCCATGGCGGCTTCTTCATGATGTTTGGCCCATTGCTGGAATTGTGCGGCCTCATCCATATTTGCCCAGTCGGTTTCCGGAAAACGCCGGGCAGCTTCATCCGGGCTAAATCCTGAGTTTTCAGCAAAAGCCCGATAGTAAGTGTCTTCCCACTCCGCTTTGGGGATTTCCACCCATTCAGGCCCATTAGGCCCATGCACCAGTCTCTCGGCAATCACATCATTGTCCGTGTTTATATTGAAATCAGTTGGTTCAGTCCCTGGTGTACGTACCGTTCTGACCCTGATCCCCTCTGGATCGACATTAGGATAGCGATTATGCAGGTGATCTTTCACCACCTCATAAGAGGGCTGATGTACATATTCATCCATTACATTGTTGAATTCCCTTTGAATTCTCTGGGCTTCCTGAGGAGTCAACTGAGATCCCAAACCATCCATTTCCTCAAGGTTTTTCAGTGTTCTCATGGAAGCCGGATCGGCTTTCATTTCCATGATATCCTCAACTGTCAGCGGTTCTCCCCGTTGGACTTTTTCTGCCAGGTTCCAGACTCTTTCCTCCGCCTGGATCCTGTATTCATCATAAATGGCCTGCTCTCTGATTAACTCCTGTTGTCGGGCTGGAGGTAATTGATCAAAATTATCGATATTCTGCTGCACTGTTCTTTCGGCTTGGGCAACAGCAGCCGGATCTGCCAGGACTTCATCCGGAGTCCTGCAACCTCGGTTTAGAGGGAGATTATCCGGCTCACCTGGCATATCGTCTCCGCCGCTTGACGATCCTCCTCCTGGCGGTTCACCCGGTCCATCGTCTCCTCCACCCGGCGGTCTTCTAACCGGTGGGTCACCCGGTCCATCTCCCCCTGTTGTGGGAGACTTTGTTGGTGCATCGCTGAAATTCTCTCCCGCTTGCCTGGTACCCGGAACTCCATCAGCATCTGTTTTCACTCCCGCTTTGCTGGATCCCGGAATTCCATCAGTATCCGTTTGTGTTGCTGCTTTGCCGGGACCTTTAGTCACATCGTCGCTGGTGCTGGAGGCAGCTTTTCCCGTGCCGCCAGCTATATCATCACCGCCGGATGGGGCTCTGCCGCCTCCGGGACTAAAACTATCGGCGTCGGCAGTTTTGCTTCCGCTTTCACCCACATCAGACCAGCCATCACCGGCTGATTTTGCAGTCCCTCCAGCCATATCTCCGGTAGTATCGGCAACTGATTTACCAGCGCCTTTGGTAACATCATCGAACGAATCCGCTACTGATTTCAATCCGTAATCAGTTCTGGCACTATCGATGATTTCTTTAGCTGCCTGGTCACTGCCTATATCTACCAGTCGTTTGTTGATCTGGTCAATAGATTCTTCGGCTGAATCTTTAGTGACCATCCCCAGTGCCTTACTCCACATCTGATTTTTAGCGCTGGCTTTTAATAAAGCATTTTCAATAAAATCTGCTGCCTTATTCGTAAAGGCGGGGAATCTTTCCATCATTTCTCCCATAAATTTACCGCCCGCTTCACCTGCCAGCCATCCTACTTGCTCTCCCAAGACAAAAAGGCCAACTGCTTTCGATACTGCTCTGAAATCAGATCCTCCTTTATCGATCTCATCCTTGATGCGGTATAATGCTTCTGCCACATTCATTGCACCGTCCAGGGTCACGTAAGTAAGGCTCGCGCCGCCGGCCAACCCGCCGGTAGCAGCCATGATCATAAGCCTTGCTCCCATACCCAGCCAGGAAATGCTGCCATCGTCTTTCTCTCCAGTGACCACTTCTTTGGCGGTAGCTGCATTGGCTTCCAGGGCCCAGCCCAGGTTTTTAAACCAATCCTCTTCCCAGCGTTCTCCGGTATCGGCAGTGGTTTTGCCCAGGATGCGATTGTCGATGACCCGGCGGATCTTATCCATTTTCTCCTGATCCAGTTCTTTGCCCGCCAGCATGTCATCTTTAAGGCTCTGGATTGCTTTGTCTACATCTCCGGGGCCACCTGGTTCACCGATGTTATATTTATCCGCTGCTTTTTGCATTTGCTCCAGTTTGCGCCAGTCTTCCAGGTTTTTGTCAATGGCTTTGCTGGTCGCATCCTCGCGTTTGGCCATCTTTTCCAGATCTATGGCAGCCCGGCGCTTATCTTCAGCTACATCACGCTGCCAGGAATCAAATCTACTGGGATCAAAATCATTGCCCGTCTCTGTATTGACCCATTTTCCTGTCACGGCATTGAATTCGATTTCATAAGTCTGCCCGTCACCGGTTCCCACCAGTACTTGCCGGTCTCCATGCCGGGGTCCGGTATATCCCGGTTCATATTCATAGGTGGATGTGGTCCCGGTTTCCGGATCCGTATAATCGAAAGTATTGCCCGGGTGTGTTTCCGGGATTTGATCCCCAGGGAGCCTTTCCTCTGGTTCAGATGCCGGCCAGTCACTCTGGGGAATATCTTCTTCCGGGATCGGGATGCTGCCGGGCTGATCCTCCGGCACCACTTCTCTTCCTTCTCCCACATCATGATTTTTCAAGGTATTCATGGGATCTTCCGGCCCGATCACACCGGTGTCCTCAGTAACCGGAATACTCGGTTTTTCCGGCTCCGGTTGCGGGATCTCATCGGTCCAGGGCTTGGCACCGTATTTTTCCACGGTCCGATGATACGGTTCTCCCAGGGGCGGTTTAGTCGGCTTCCAGGCTTCCCTTTGCCCGCCTAAGTCAACAATTCCGCCATCAAAGGGATTACGGGTATCTACATCAAATGGACTCCCATCTCCATAGGGATTTTCTGACCAATGCAACCCACTCCGATCATAGCCGTCGGCATTATAGCCGCTCCAGTGATAACCGTCCTTGCCATATCCCTGTTTGTCGTAGCCCCAGGGGTCGCGGCCGCTGCGGTTGTATCCTTCGAAATCAAAGCCGTCCCTGTCATAGCCGTCCCGGTCATAACCGTGCTCATTAAAGCCTTTCTTGTCATAACCGTCTGCATCATATCCTTCTTTGGACTGGCCTTCCCGGTTGTAACCGTCCCGATCATAGCCCTCAGCATCGTAACCGTTCTTATCGAACCCTTCACGATCCCAGCCATTCTCATCAAAACCGTTCCGATCATAACCTTCCCGGTCCCAACCATCTTTGTTGAAACCTTCTTTGTCAAAGCCCTGTTTATCAAAGCCTTTGGCATCAAAACCCTGGCGGTTGAATCCCTGGCGGTCATAGCCGTTTATATCATAGCCTTCCCGGTCAAAGCCTTCCGGGTCAAAACCATTGCGCCCGTAACCTTCCCGGTCAAATCCTTCTTTATTGAAGCCCTCCCGGTCATAGCCTTCTGTATCGAATCCGGCTTTGTTGAAGCCTTCACGGTCCAGTCCTTCCCTATCAAAGCCCTGGCGATCGAATCCTTCCTGGTCAAATCCTGCCTTGTCAAATCCTTCTCTATCAAAACCTTGGGCATTAAACCCGTCTTTATCGAATCCTTCCTTATCAAAACCAGTTTTATCGAAGCCTTCTTTGTTGAACCCTTCGCGATCATAACCAGTTTTATCAAAGCCGGCTTGGTCGAAACCTTCCTGATCATAACCTTCGGCATTGAATCCGTTTTTATCAAAGCCTTCCTGGTCAAAACCTGCTTTATTAAAGCCCTCCCGGTTGAAGCCTGCTTTGTCGAAGCCCTCTTTGTTGAAACCTTCTTTGTCAAAACCTGCCTGGTCAAAGCCCTGCCGGTCATAACCTTCAGCATCGAACCCGGCTTTATTGAATCCTTCCCGATCAAAGCCTTGCTGGTTATAGCCCTGCCGGTTAAAGCCTTCGGTATCATAACCGGCTTTATCGAAACCTTCTTTGTCAAAGCCGGCCTGATCAAAACCTTCCCGGTTGAAACCTTCCCGGTCAAAGCCGGCCTTATCAAATCCTTCTTTATCAAAACCTTGCGCATTGAAACCGGCCTTATCGAAGCCCTCCTTATCAAAACCAGCTCTATCAAAGCCTTCCGCATCAAAGCCATTGGCATCAAAACCATCCCGATCAAAGCCATTGGCATCAAAACCATCCCGATCAAAACCATGGGCGTTGAATCCATCTCGGTTGAAACCATCTTTGTCAAAGCCGTTTTTATCGAAACCATCCCGGTCATATCCTTGCGAATTAAAGCCATCCCGGTCATAATCCGAGCTGTTTCGTCCTTCCCGGTCAAATCCTTCTTTATCATAACCGGCCTTGTCATAACCTTCCTTATTAAAGCCTTCCTGGTTATAGCCTTCTTTGTCGAAGCCCTCCGCATCAAAGCCCGCCTGATCGAAGCCTTCTTTGTCAAAGCCCTCACTATTGTAGCCAGCCTCATTGAAGCCATCACGGTTGTATCCCTCACGATCATACCCGGCCTGATTGAATCCCTCCCGGTCATAACCATCAGCATCAAATCCGTTTTGGTCATAGGCTCCTTCGTGTCCGGGAGCCGTTTCTGTCCCGGCACTGTCTTCCAGGGAACCGGAGTCACGAAAGACTTCCGCATCGCTTGAGTCCGTATACAATTTTTCAGTTTGGTCAGCAATGGGAGCTCCGTCACTACTTCCCGCAGCGGCAAAATGCTCTCCCCCTGCTTCTCCTTCCCTGGTATCGACAGCCTTAAACTTTATTTGTCCGGCTTCCATCTCCCGGTCGGCAGCGCTCTTCACAAACAGAGCTGCTTCGTCTTCCGTTTCAATGAATATCCCCTGATCGCCTGCTGCTCCTGAATCGACCGGTCCTTCGAACATATCTGTCGTATCAATAAGGATACCTGTTTCTCCTCCTGCTTCCCGGATATCGATAAGTTGCTCATTCATATCTATGGTATCGATAAATATCTCCGATCCCGGGTCACTAATAAGGGGTTCAGGCTGCACCAACTGGCCTTCCAACATATCAACGGTATCAATAAGGATATGCGGTTCTCCTCCTCCTTGCCGGACTTCTATGGGTTTAATGTCAATGGTATCGATAAATATCTCCGGTCCCGGATCACTGATGAAAGGCTCCGGCTGCACAAACAGACCGGCTTCGCGTTCCGTCTCGATATAGATGCCCTGATCTGCCGGGGTTCCCTCGACTGCGCTGCCATGGTACATATCTGTAGTGTCGATCAGGATCTCTTCTCTGCCCCGACGGCCAAACTGGCTGGTGGCCTGGGCCAGCCCTGGGGCGCCTCCACCAGTTCTGGGAACTCCTCCAGCTCCGGGAATAGATCCTCCGCCGCCAGGATACATGGGCGTTCCACCCGCGGGCGGGATGAATCCTCCGCCTCCCAGGCCACCTAAAGCTCCCAGGGCAGTGGCGATCAAGCCAGGTACGACCACACCTGTCACCGCTTCAGTAGTATTGGATGGTCCGGGTATACTGCCCACCGAACCAACTCCGGCCGGACTGTGGCTGTGCCCGGGCGGATAAGATCCCGGCGTCCCTGCATCTCCGGGAGCAGTTCCGGTGATTTCAAAATGCGGAGTTGCCATCACATATGACATCCCTTTTCCGCCGGAATCTCCATTTTGTGACCAGGTAGCAGGATCTGAATCGATGATTGTATAAGTCCCGGCTGGAATGACGATATTGGGATAAACATGCCAGTTGGCATTGGGTACTCCGCCTTGTCCCGGTGTTCCTACTGCCTGCCAGGGGCCATACATTTTTCCGTTCTGGTCCTGTAAGCCTATGGTACCAGGGGCTGCGCCCTGGGCATCGTTCCAGTGATAGTCATGGATCTCGGTCACCAAATGAGGAACGTTGACGCTAAAAGTTGTAGGAACCGTAGGCCCGTTATAAACAGCCATAATATTGGTGGTATCTGCCACACGTACCGGTTCCTCCAAAGGCTTGGCCGTGGCCGGCCCGGAAGTTCCCGGTGCAGGATCGGCCGCTGGTTGTTCTTCTGTTCCCGAAGTCCCGGCCTCGATATCGGGGGCGGCCTGACTTAAGAGACCGGCCTTTTCCATGGCATCAATGGTCTGCTGGGCAATGCTCCTGGCAGAGGCCGTGTCTGCGCTCTGACTATGGCCAGTTTCCAGCGTTTCCACCGTGATAAAATAATCAGGCAGTATGACTCCAATGCCTACCCCATATTCCGTAGCATATTCTCTTACTTCACAGCCTTTCAGCTGGGTGGTTTGCATATAAGAAATCTGGGATATGCTGTCCACATAATCGACCATGATCTGTATTTCATCCGGCTGAGCCGGGCCTAAAACGCTGAGCATACACCCGCCGCTTCCAAAATCCCCCATGCCGGCATGAATGGCAAAACCATAACCGGTAGCCTCTTCCTGGCCAAAATTGAATTCTGTCGAACTGAAGTTGGCGTTGGATACCTGGGTTACTACATCCCCGACACTTCCCGCCAGAGCATTCCCAACAAAGGAATTGGCCATTACCAATGTAAATACCAGGCACAGGGCCAAACCCAACAGGAAATGACGATGTAATCTCCTTTTGTTTTGCGCAATTGCTAAAATTGACAAGCCTTTCACCTCCTGTTCGCCTAGGGCAGAATGCTGGTCAGCATCATCCATACCGTCGAAAGCACTATCGCCACCAGGGTCGGGATCATTACATTTTTCACCCCTTGAGCGCCCCTTTTCATGGCTTCCGTTCCTGCCGTTGCCGCTGCCGTGGTGATGGCTGCTGAGGCAAAGGGCATGATTGCATTCCACCCCAGTAGGGCCAGGGCCATTATGGCCAGAGCAGTAAAAGGGATCATAAACAGCATGCCTGTCCCGACCGCTTCCCGGGCAAATCCTCCGTCAGTCTGGCGCAATTCAGCATTACCGCTGTTAAATGCTAATATCAGCAGATTTACCGCTAATAAACCTACTACTACGGCAATAATAAGGGAGTAGATTACCGTAGTGACTTTGTATTCCGGTCTGCTGAAGGGTATCAATACACCGAATATAATGAAACACAGATAAGCCGGCCACAATTTGACACCGTCCACTCCGGCTCCTCCTGCATATCCCAGTCTAGTCTCCACCTTTTCAACCTCCTATCTTTATCTGCTCAATCAGTTGCTATTTATCCAGCGAATTTCCCCAATACAGCCCAGCCCACCAGGAGGATGGCTCCACAAAGGGTAGTCATGGCAATACTGAAAGCTACCCTTTCCCCTGACATCTGTTTGATGGTATATAGGGTAGGTC
This sequence comes from Bacillota bacterium, assembly GCA_029550685.1. Classification (GTDB taxonomy): domain Bacteria; phylum Bacillota; class Syntrophomonadia; order Syntrophomonadales; family Syntrophomonadaceae; genus DTU018. Next base: position 1,832 of record JAKPGY010000163.1, on the reverse strand, counting down.
TGAGTGCCCAGAGAACCCCGGTAACACCAAAGGCGACCGCAGTCTTCCAGCCAAAAGCCAGAGAAAAGATCAGTCCGCTCAGTGCATAGACGAAGGTAGCTGAATACCCCAGGGCAAAGGTAGATATGGCCCATTCCAGGGTGTAACCCCGTTGTTCCGCCTGGGATAAAGCCCAGACCATCACGGCCAGCAAAGCGATCCCTGCCGTACCGTACAAAAGCCCCAGCATGGTGATCAAGATCACCGTGCTCACTCCCACCTGTCCGTTGCGCAACAAGTCAAGCCCCGTCTGCAGAAAAAACAGTGTAAATGACAATCCGGATACCATTACTGAATAAGGCCAGGGTATTTTAGTCATTTGGGTTTTTATGACTTCCCCGGGGTTGATCATCATGTTGAGTGCTGTTTTCCAGCGAGGTATATCCATAGGTGCCGCTGTGTTCATGGCGTATTCATCCCTCCATTGTTATTTATGGTAATTCGAACTGAACGCTAAATTTGTCACCGAATTCCGTGGCCAGTAGGTAGGATAGCTGAGTAAGATTAGTTTGAGGTGCAAAACTGCCTGTGTATATGCTGTCAGCTATGATTTCGAATTCTCCCCCTGTCAGATAAATAGATTGCAGCTGGTGGGAATCTATTACCAAAGGGCTATCATCAGGATCATCCTGAGGTGTCAGGACTAATCGGCCCTGGCCTATAGTGAGATAATAAGACCGGGTCTTAAAAAAGCCCGTTTTCAACTTAATGTCAAAAGTCATCCAAATCACCTCAATTAAATTGTAGCAAGCATCGCCCCCAAAATAATTAGCTGCGCCCCAATTGGCATTGCCAGTTTTTTGACACGATTCATGCCAAGATTAACCTGGCATCACATCGTATCTGTAAAACGGCCAGGGAGTCAACCTCCCAAGCGGTAGCGGAGGCGGCAGCGGGAGGATGCGGGATATGAAAAGTAGCTGTCCAATTGACAAAAAAATGATCAGCTACTAAAAAGATTGGTCAGATGGCAGTAAAACATCCCTCTTTAGGCTGCCAAATGGTTTAAGCCGAATTGCTTACCAATGGGAATTTGCAGGTCAAATATGCTAAGAGGCGGTCAAATATGACCGCCTCTGATTGTTCGTGCCACAATCCATGCCAATTACTGATAATTCAGCACATTGACAAGCTGATGTTTACTCATGCCTTAGCATAATCGCGTTATATAAGTATAATGTCGGAATATTGAAGATTTTGCTTTCAATACCCTAAAGGGATAAGAGGAGATTTTATCGAAGGGGAATAAAATCGCAGCTTACTTTTGATCCACGAAAAACAGAAGCGATACGCTAGAATAACTTAAAAAAGTAGAAGAGACAAACGGTTCCTCGTTTAAGACTTGGTTAAGCTGCCGGTGAATACAAGAGGGAGATGATAGCGTGGCTTCTCATTTTTTCTATTCCATCAGAGATCACCAGTTTCTTCTCAAAGAATGGCTGGATTTATCCAAGGTTTTGGATACTGGTCGGTTCAGGAATACTTATAGCATAGATGACATAGATGCCATACTGAACAATGCCCTAAGAATAGCCCAGGAAGTAATAGCCCCTACCAATAAAGATGGGGACAAGATTCAGGCTCAGTTTCAAAACGGCCAGGTTAAGGTTCCGGATTCCATGAAGAAAGCCTACCATTTTATCCAATCCAGTGGTTTGGGACCCAGCAATAAAAACCGCAATGATGAATCGGCTCTGCCTCTATGTATATTAGGATGCGCCTGGGAATACCTGGCTGCTGCCAATCCAGCGCTGGCACCCTACTTTGTACTAAGTGCGGGAGCCTGCAATTTA
>JAKPGY010000156.1 GCA_029550685.1 Bacillota bacterium | reverse complement strand
GAAATTGTCCGGGCTATGGGCATGTTGCCGAATGATATGAAGGTAAAGTTAATCCTGGCGGGCTCATTTGATCCGTTACATCTGGAAAACGAGGTAAGTCAACAAGAAGGATGGAAGAAAGTACAGTATTGTAGGTGGCAGCCTAGAAATAGAATAGCAAAATTGCTTGCAAATACACGTGTAGGGTTGGTGTTGTTTCATCCTGCGCCAAATCATATAGAAGCTCAGCCAAATAAGCTTTTTGAATATATGTCAGCCGGTATTCCCGTGGTTGCCTCTGATTTTCCTCTCTGGAGAAAGATTGTTGAGGATGTTGGCTGCGGCTTACTGGTTGATCCTAAAGATCCTTCAGCAATTGCGGGGGCTATTCAATGGCTGCTGGAGCATCCCAAGGAAGCTGAAGCTATGGGGCAGCGTGGCCGACAAGCTGTAGAAGATCACTTTAACTGGGATAAAGAAGCAATTAAGCTGTTAAAGTTTTACCAAAAAAGATGCAATTTGAGGGCAAGACGCCATATAGAGGTACCAAGTGAAAACTAGAGTTTGTATCCTTATCATTTCTGCCTGATATTAAAAAAGTCAGATGTTTTTGGTAAAGGAATTTTATTATTATTACAGAATACCAATATATGTTTTCTTTATATCTTATGGGTTAGCAGAAGGAAGTGGCAGAAATTGAAAAAAGAAAAATCGGCAAATATTCGTATTAAATTATGCATTTTATTAGTCGTGTTTATGATTTTTGTCATTATCCCTTCAGTATCTGCTGTAGGTAACATTCAACCGAAGATTATTTCAGTAAAAGCCGACATTTCAGAAGTTGCGTTTACCGGGACTGCAATCACCTGGACCTGTAATGCCGAGGGTCCCGGTGCTTTACGTTATGCCTGGTATGTTTACCGGGATGGTGAGCGTATTTTTACGCGTTGGTATGAAAGTGCGAATAGTTTTACCTATACGCCCACTGAGCCGGGGGTTTACCATGTGCGTGCATTTGTTCGCACACCTACCGATTCTCAGGCCAGCCGCAATTCGGATGAATTGATTGTCGAAGGTAACGAATTGATTGAATATACCCAATATGATTGGGGATTTGAGTGGGTTTTGGACAAACAGATGAGTGTGAAGCCGCAAACTGACACATATCGCAACCTGCCGGCTTACGTGCACAGCCTGGTCCTCTCAGGGGTC
>JAKPGY010000150.1 GCA_029550685.1 Bacillota bacterium | reverse complement strand
TAGGATTAATATGCTTGAATGGGCATGTTGTTAATTCTTCAGCAAAAGACCATCCCGAACACAATAGTAATTTTTGTGATGAATGCGGTTCTAAGACCATTAATGCTTGCAAGTATTGCGACGCTAGTATACGGGGACGTTATCATGCAGGAGGAGTCTTTGATTTAACTGGATATAATGCACCAGCTTATTGCCATAACTGTGGCAAACCATATCCTTGGACAGAAATAAAACTAAATACAATCAAAGAAAGTCAAGTCCATATTAGTGTGTAATTTCCTCGGTAACACTTTTGCAAGTCCACGGTTTAGGGCCTCGCACTTTCTTAATAGCATAATCAGTAAGCGTTTATGCCGCGAAAGCCGGGTTGATTGGTGAGATGGCCGCATGGTAGGCTAAATGGCCCGGCAGCACCCAAACATAAGGCAATCCTAATAAGGACACCCTGTAGCATAAGTCGCCAGTAAAACCTAGTATAAGCGGCCGTAACAGGGGGCCTGCCCGTGGTGCCGGAAGCCATGCGGCCAGAGGCTCACTGTCAACCCGGACCGTGGAATAAATGCGTCATTAAGCGACAGCTGTATCTTTCGGACCCTTTTTCATAGCTTGATAATACAGGTCCATGTCAAAGTATTTGCGCCCTGTTTGCCATTTTTCATCCTGCTCCATCAGCAGGGCACCAATTAACCGTATTACTGACGCTTCATTGGGAAATATACGTATAACACGCTCCCGGCGCCTTACTTCCTGGTTAAGCCGCTCTACACCATTGGTGGTGCGTAATCGCTTGCGATACTTTAGAGGGACCGCCAGAACCGCTGTAATATCATCAAAAGCATCGTCTAACAAGGTAGCAGCCTTTGGTGCTTTTGTTTCATATTTATCTATGAGCTGGTCTTTTACTTTCTTGGCACTATCCAGGTCAACGGCTTCATATAGCTTACGCAGGTCTTCTTTGAGCTCTGGTTGCAGTGCTTTGGGGGCATTATCCAATACGTTCCTTGAAAAATGTGTTTGGCACCTTTGCCAGGTTGCACCCTGGAAATGCCTTTTCACAGCGTTAACGAGCCCTTTATGGTTATCAGAGGTAACTAGATGGACATCTTTTAAACCCCTTTCCTTAAGGGATAAAAAGAATTCTCCCCAGCTGCTTTCACTCTCCGTATTAGATACCTGAAAGCCGATTATTTCGCGGTAACCTTGTTCATTGATTCCGATGGCTATGAGAAGCCCCCTAGACCTAACACGGCCATCTTCCCGCACCTTTAGATACAAAGCATCTACTATTAGAAACGGATAATGATTTTTTAAGGGCCTTGTTCTAAAAGCGTTGATTACGGGGTCAAGCCTCTTACAAAGGGCAGAAACAGTGGACTTTGAAAACTTCTTGCCACAGAGTTCTTCCGTGATGTTTTCTACCTTGCGGGTTGAAACGCCGTTAACCACCATCTCCATCATTGCAAGTAACAAAGCCTGTTCGCTGCGCTG
>JAKPGY010000147.1 GCA_029550685.1 Bacillota bacterium | reverse complement strand
TATCTGATTTTCTTCCACATCAACGGTTCCCAGGTACTTGGTTTGGATTTGCATGAGGTTCCTCCTTTGGCGGAAGATGAAGATTCCGTCGCGTTGAGATCGCCACGCGCTGCGCGCTCGCGATGACACATAAGAGGTCTTTGAATAGTACCGTCGCTTCGCTCCTCGCGATGACACAGCGCAGTTATTTTCGCAGCAATGACACTTACATGGGTTCAAAATTTATGCGATTAAATCGACTTTGCTGTCTTCTACCCAATTTATCTCCAAATAATTCTTCTGGCGAAGGTATATGTTTACTTTGCCCCATTGAAAGTACCCTTCTACTCTCCCCCTTTGCAACCTAGTGTCTACGTCGCCGGGGTTGAATTCATACTGTACCGGATAGGTATCAAACCAAACACGAGGCGGTTGCTTGGGAATAGCAGTAACATTGAAATCAGCAATTTCCCCTAAGTTCTGCGCGGCTAATTTTTCAATGGTATAACCTTTATGGATTTGAGCCAGCATGTCCCCTTCCTGAGCCCGGCGGGCAATACCCTCCATGGAATCTGACCAGGCCATCTCCGCGTAATACGCGGCAAAATCCGAAGGAGTCCTCTTGCCCGCATCGGCAAAACACTGGGTTTGATCAATATGCAGTACCGGACGGGGAGAGTGGATCTTTATCTCCGGTTTCTTAATCTGCAACTCTACCTTCGGCATAGTGGTGCGTAGATGCAGAAATGGCTTGTTGATTTCCAAGCCGATTAAAGCCAACTGTGATCTTATCTGCAGCTGCATAATATCTCCCCTAAATTATTTCAGGAAATCCACCAGGCTGGGCTGAATTATCCGGGCTCCCGCAGCCAGGGAAGCCAGATAGACACTTTCCTGCATCTTAAGATTCATTATGACTTCGGCCATGTCCGCATCTTCATTTTGGGCCAGTAAACTGGTATAGGAAATCTGAGTGGATTCCAAACGACTTTGCTGCAGTTCCAGGCGATTAACCTTGGCGCCGATGGTAGACCGGGCTGCCAACAGTTTGTCAATTAATACATCAGCAGTAGTCAGAGCCGCATCTATCTCATCTAAATTGCCATTTCGAATACTTGTAACCAGGTTTTGGCAATACTCTATTACCCCTGGGACTGTTCCATCGCCGGTGAAAAAGTTCTCCATAGATTCATCGGTCAGGTTTATAGTTAGTTTAACACCAACACCGATTTCTAACTCCAAAGCCTCATTGTTACCCGTCCACAATCCTCCCTGATACGGAGGATGGGTAACATTAGTACCGGCAAAAATATGCTTGGTTCCATAAGTGGTATTTGCTATAAGAGTTATCTGTTCTGCCAATTGATCAATTTCATCAGCAATAGCCTTCCGGGCACTATCATCATTAGTACCGTTGGCAGCATTAACCGCTAACTCCCGCACTCTCTGCAGAATAGAATTCAAGTTATTCAGAGCTGCATCGGTAGTTTCCATGAAATTGATACCTTCATTGATATTGGCCAAATATTGCTCGCTCTCCACCAGGTTGGTGCGCAGGCGCAGGGATTTGACCAGACCAGCAGGATTGTCGGAAGGCAAATTTATCTTACGCCCGGTAGATAATTGGCGCTGGTATTTGTCCATATTTATCATATTGTTGTTCAAGTTGCGCTTTAAATCATTCACCAGCATATTATTGGTAATGCGTATCATCTATACTTACCTCCCCACCAGTCCCATGCGGTTTATTATTACTTCAATAGCTTCATCAATGGCAGTAATATAACGGGAAGCTGCATTATAGGCGTGCTGGAATTTAATCATATTAGTCATTTCTTCATCCAGGGACACCCCTGATACCGACTGTCTCTTATTCTCCAATTCATTGAGCAGGATCTCCTGATTTCTGACCATGCGTACTGATTCCTGAGACATAACCCCCACTTGAGCACAAATAGAGCGCCAGAAGTCATCGGTAGTAGCAAAGCGCACCATCCCCCCGGTAGGTGTTTGCACAGCCAGGTCTCCAGTAGAAGGGGGCAATGCCAACGAAAAGCTGCTTATTCCGGCAAAAGAACTGTCACCGGTATAAAACACCAGTTGGCTGCCTTCACTGCGTACTCTTAAACTCAGTCCCTGACTATCCAATGCAGATTGTATGGCATCAGCCAACTGATTTAAATCACTGTAGGGTGTGGCAGGGGGAGGAATAGTTATGTCATAGCTGTTCCCCTGGATATGTACGGTAAAGCTTATCAGATCGTCGAAATGGCTGGTAATTATATTCCCGCTGCGGGCTGTGTACTGGGCGTTGTTATAATCATGTTTCAGCTGGGCAATCAGCAAAGCAACTGCCCCGTCTCCGGCATTGGTTTCCTCACCGTTGACAGTGTCCCAGGTATGATAGCGGGCGGCAGCAATGTTTTTAGGATCGTTATAAATCGCGTCCTCAACCCGGATCAAAGCTGCCCATTCGTAATCACTGTTAACATTGGCTGGCTCAACAAAAAAGTTAAGGCCATCCGGGAAAAGGCTTTGATTGTTAAGGCTGAAGCCGCCCCGGTGGATCTCATTGGTCCGCAGTATTATGGTTTTGGCCAGTTGGTTCAGCTGATCAATCATATTAGGAATAATTTCTTTATAATTCGAAGATGTGTCCAATTCCGTGGCCCCGCGGGCATCCAACAGTCCCCTCAGTTCACCGCCGTCAATGCGAGCCACAGCCCTGGTATCAGCCCAGATAACCTGAAACATTCCCTTGGTATCAGCCACGGTATCTAAAAGGGCATGGTCTTTGCCCTGCACCAGGGGTCTTCCCCCCAGCTGTACCGATACCATACCGTATTGATCATAATTAACTGTTATATCCACGATCTTGCTTAATTCATCAAGGAGCAAATCCCGCTTGTCCAATAGATCATTGGGCTGTTTGCCGGCAATGGTGATTGATAGGATCTGCTGATTTAAGTCAGCCAGTTGCTGGGCAATAGAATTGATTTCATTCACTTTGACCTGCACAAAAGCATTTACATCCTCACGGAGTTCGGTAAGCTGCTTGTGAATATGATTAAAAGCATCCGCCAAAGCCGCACCTCTTTGGACCACCACTGCCCGTACTGATTCGTTTTCCGGATGGGCCGACAGGTCCTGCCAGGATTCCCAGAATTGGTCCATAACCGTACGCAGTCCGTTCTCGGATGGCTCATTAAGGATAACCTCAATTTTGGCCAGGGTATCATATATGGCCTCCCAGTAACCCAGAGTTTTATTTTCATTGCGAATCTGCCCGTCTAAAAAGGAATCCCGTATCCGTTCCAGAGTGGCTACTTCCACCCCGGTTCCCAGTTGCCCCACCCCGGAATTGGCGGTCAGAGTAGGGGTATAGTATGGGCGGGTGGTTACCAGGTTGGCTACCTGGCGAGTATACCCGGCAGTATTAGCATTAGCAACGTTGTGCCCGGTAACACTCAGAGCAGTCTGATGGGTCATTATAGAGCGCTTGCCAATTTCCAAACTCAGAAAATTAGACATACTGCATCCTCTCTTTACTTAACTTCAGGCCCGGGTATCCAGCAGATTAATCCGGCGGCCTGTTTTTTCATCTGCTAAATCGCCTCTGTCAGTATAGGTTCCGGCTATGTCCCCGTTTAACAAGGCCTGGATGCTCTCAATATATTGAAGGGACTGTTCGATTAACTCGTTATTATGTTTATTGATAACTTTCAGCCGGTCCAAGTTATAACTCAGCCGGTCCACCGTTTCCTGGAATTCTTCTTTCAGCTGCGGATACTCCTGTCCAACCCATTCCACCAGTTCCTTAGCGGCAGATCCAGGCAGGTCGAGCTTCTGCTGCAACTTAAAGCGCTGGCTCTCCAGCTTTTCCAGGTGAGCTACCAATCCTG
>JAKPGY010000141.1 GCA_029550685.1 Bacillota bacterium | reverse complement strand
AGGGCGGCTTTTTTATATGGAAATATAGAACAAAGAGCCTTCGGGCTCTTTTCTTTTTGGGGATGAATATGCAGTGCCAGTGAAACCTAAAAAACCTTGTGCAAAGCCCGGGTGCCCCAAGCTGACGACCGGGTGTTATTGCGAGGAGCATCAGACCGAGGCCAATAAGCAGAGAGCAGAGAGCAATCGGTTTTATGACCAGCACCTGCGAGATAAACGGACTGAAGCCTTTTACAAAAGCAGAGCCTGGCAGGCGGCAAGATATAGAGCGTTGACAAGAGACAACCATTTATGTCAGGAGTGCTTGAGGCAAGGACGCATAACCCAGGCCGATACTGTGCACCACAAAGTGGAGCTCAAGCAGGATTGGAGTAAGAGGCTGCAGTTGAATAATTTAGTCAGTTTGTGTGCTGAGTGCCACAATAAGAAACACTCGAAGGGGTAGGGCGGGTTGGAAAATTTTGAGCCATCGGCTCCCAGACCGGCGCTGGCCCTCAGCGCAACATTTTTTCCCAAAATGACGATTTTTCTTGGGGTGTTTAAAATGCCCGGTAGACCACCGAAGCCAGTTAACCTTATAAAACTTGAAGGCAAATCCCATAGAACCAAAGCTGAACTCGAAGCCCGGGAGAAAACAGAGAAGCAGCTCCTGACCGGCCAGAAGATGAAAGCCTGGCCGGAGGTCCGGGAGAACGAACTGGCAAGGAAGGAGTTCAACCGGATTAAGAAACTTCTGGAAATCATTGGTCATAACGACGCCCTCCACGAAGCTGTTATCAACCGGTACTGCTTATTAACTGCCGAGTGCAAGCAGATTGAAGAGACGGTGGAGCAGCTCAGGAGAGAGTTGGCTGAGCTGGCGGAAGCAAAGCAGAATGGCGATATTGAATTCATGGAATATCTCCATGAGAAGGGCAACATCCATGACCGCATTATCGCCTGGGACAAGAAGCTCATGGATAAGCGCAAGATGTTGCTCCAAATTGAAAAAGAAAACGTGATGACTATAATGGCCGCGCTGCGGTCCATACCAAAGCAGCCGGAAGAGAAAAAAGAGTCGCCTATGGCTGAATATCTCCGTAGGAAGAGGGAGGGACAAAGCGGGTGATGTAGATGCACGACAAGAGAAGGGCATTGGACATAATAGAATTCGTGCAAATGCTCAAAGCGGTTGATGATTTTTACGGGCAGCCTTTTCAACTGCTGGACTGGCAGTATCAGGTGTTATGGGATGTATATGGGACTGTAAAAGAGGATGGTTATAGGCAATACAGGTACGCATATCTGGAAATACCCAAAAAGAACGGGAAAACCAGTTTGGTTGCAGCCATAGCACTGTATCACTTGCTTTGCGATGGCCCAGGCGGACAAATATACTGCTGTGCAGCCGACCGGGGCCAGGCGGAACTGGTATATAAAGCTGCCATTGGGATGATAGAGCAGGAGCCGGAATTCGATGGTGTTCTTAAAGTATTAGACAGCCGAAAAGAAATTAAGAATAAACAAACCGGCTCAGTCCTAAAGGTGCTCTCAGCCGAGGCGTATACGAAGCACGGTCTTAATCCATCTGTCGTAATATTTGACGAGCTGCACGCTCAGCCGAACCGTGATTTGTGGGATGTAATGACCTTCGGCGCCGGCGCCGCACGGAAAGAACCGTTATGGTGGGTTATAACAACAGCTGGAGATGATCCAGACCGTAAATCAATAGGCTGGGAAATCCACGAAATAGCCAGAAGGATTGCAGACGGCGAGCTATACGACCCAACATGGTATGTCAAGATTTATAACGCCCCTGAAGATGAGGATATTTTCGATGAAGATATCTGGTATAAAGCAAATCCCAGTTTGGGGTATATAATCAACATAGAAACTGTAAGACAAGAGGCGCTTGCCGCAAGAAATAGTGAATCAGCGGAGCGCCTTTTCCGTTGGCTTCGCTTGAACCAATGGGTATCCCTGAAATCTGTTGGTTGGTTACCGTTGACATTATGGGACGCTACTGTTGGTAACTGGAATCCTGCAGAGCTAGTAGGTAAAAGTTGCTACATTGGCTTGGACTTATCCAGCACAACCGACCTTACCGGAGAGTGTTTACTGTTCCCGCCTCAAGAGGGGCTGGATGGGTGGCGGGCAATATTTGAGGCGTGGATACCCGAGGACAGCATGAAAGAGCGCGTAAAACGGGATAAAGTGCCTTACGACAGGTGGGTAAAGCAAAAATTCCTCCACGCTACGCCGGGTAATGTCGTAGATTATGAATTTGTTGAAGCGAGAATCCTGGCTCAGAGCAAGCAATATAATGTTATCGAAGTTGACACTGACCCGTGGAACAGCAGGATGCTGACACAACGGCTGATGAAAAACGGTATTGAAGTTGTTGAAATTAAGCAGGATATTGCCCATATGTCCCCGGCGATGAAGGAAATTGAGCGCCTGGCAAAGACGGGGCGGCTAACACACGAAGCCAACCCGGTGGCGCGTTGGTGTTGGGGAAATGTGACAGTAGCAGTTGACGGCAACGGCAACATTAAGCCTATGAAAAACAAAAGCGTTGAAAAGATAGACCTGCTAGTGGCAATGATAAACGCTATGGCCCGAGCAATGCTCAATACGCCTAAAGCAGACGTATCCAAATACGCCAGTGGGGAGTTTTTGGACAAGCTGTGGGGCTAGGAGGTGGATAAATGGCTTTATGGAGCAAATGGTTTAAACCAAAAGCACAGACGCAGGAAACAATCGGCATAAACGACAGGCGCTTCCTAGAGATTCTGGGTATTGAGCCTGGCGAGCTAAACCTGAAAGGCAAAAATGCACTCAAAGAGGCTACCGTCTTTGCCTGCATCCGCATCCTGGCCGATGCTGTAGGGAAGCTCCCGCTAAAAATTTATCAGGATAAGGACGGGAAACAAGGCGAGGTAAATCACTATCTCACACCCCTGCTAAAAATAAGGCCCAATCCCTGGATGAGCGCCCGTGATTTTAAGAAAGCCCTGGAAGTACAGCGGCTGGTTCACGGCAACGCCTATGCCTGGCTGGATATAGAAACCAGGGGAAAAAACGCAGGCAGAGTTAAAGGTATATACCCTCTGGACAGTCCAAGGGTGGAAATATGGATTGATGATATTGGCCTACTGCCGGGCAAGGGCAAGATGTGGTACGTCTTTACCGATAACAGAGGGCAGCAGTATAAGATTAAGCCCGATGAGATGCTGCATTTTAAGGGTTTAACTTTTGACGGTATTGTCGGGATGACACCATTGGAAAAGCTTAAAGACACGGTTGAAAACGCTGGCGCGGCCAGTAAATTTCTGAACAACAGCTTTAAAACCGGGATGCAGACCAAGGGGATTATACATTACGTGGGCGATCTGAGTCCAGCTGCAGAAAAAACTTTTCGTGAGAAGTTTGAGCAGATGTCGAGTGGTCTGAAAAATGCTAATAGAGTATCATTGCTCCCGATTGGCTACCAATTTCAGCCGCTGTCCTTAAAGATGACCGATGCGCAGTTCCTGGAGAATACCGAACTAACGATCCGTCAAATTGCGGCGGCTTTCGGTGTAAAGATGCATCAGCTAAACGAACTTACCCGGGCAACTCACACTAATGTGGAGCACCAGCAACGGGAATTTTACATCGACACCCTCATGGACATCCTGACCGGT
>JAKPGY010000116.1 GCA_029550685.1 Bacillota bacterium | reverse complement strand
GCAGCCAGGACAGACGGTGCCTGGTGCCGATGATTTTAATCGGATAGAAGGGAATATCCGACATCTGCAGGACACAAAAGAGACCCCCGCCGGCGCCCAGGCTAAGGCAGAGGCAGCAGCTGGGGCGGTGCAGGCCGAGCTTAATTCGCATACGGCAGATAATGCGCCGCACGGGGCTACTAGTAGCAATATAGCAAGTAGGATAGTCATGAGGGATGCTTCTGGCAACTTTTCTGCGGGGACAATTACTGCGAACTTAAATGGTAGCGCAGATAAAGTAGATGGCATCGATTTTCGGATAACTAATGGGGTATTAGAATATTACAATGGGACGGTGTGGAAACAAATGCCATCTATGAAGGTACAGAGGGGTACAGTTACATTTTCGGGAAAAGATATAAAAACCGCTGACGTTTCTATTACGAGTGCAAATACCCAATCCGCTTTCATTTTGTGTCATTCAGATGGGTATGTATCGAGAGGTGACTATGACGGTGTAATAGCGCCATCAGCATCGGCTGAATTTCTGTCAAGCACTTTAATTAGGATTTACTCTCACGGTGGCGGTGGCACTTATTCAGGCTCTTGGAATGTTAGATGGCAGGTGATTGAATTTGCGTAAATATGCTCATCTAAAACCGAATGGGTTTGTTTATTGCATCTCCGAAAATTATGATGAAATTACTGCTTCTTATACTGTTGTAGAAATAACAGATATAGAAGTTGAGCCTAATGAGGTATTACGAAGCATTTTTACCTCGGGTACTTTTGCTAAATTAGAAATAAGCTTTCCAACATTAGTAAAAAAGGGAGAGCCCGTAAGTATAGAAATGAAATGGGTAGACATAATAAGTGGAAGATTTATTGCGCTGAGCAAAAGTGTGGTAGTTAGCTCTGATCTGGGTAATGTAGAAATAGAGATGAAAGATGGTAATGGATTATTTTCGTTTGTCTGGCCTGATGCGCTGGAGAGATTACAGTTGACATGGTTAGTTGATGCTGATGTGATAGCCTCATATATAATTGAGGCCCAATAAGACTTTTTCGACGCATTTGGATATTAAAGCGACAGACTGAGGAAACCCCCGGGCGGGGTTTTTATTATGCCCCGGGCCGGAGATGATATGCCGGCAGACAACTACAACGACACCTGCTGGATATTATTATTGAAATATTGCAAGAGCCATCGGGCTAAAGGTGGTGTTGTAGATGGGAGGGACCTGAATGATTAACCTGCCTGGCCCTTGCGGACCGGAGCATGATTGGTATTGGCCTGCATTCGCGGTGTTGGTTTTAATTGGTTTAGTGGTGATGATTGTTTTGGATGCGTGGAAACGGAGGAGGCACAGAAAATAGTACAGACCTCATGGTCTGTTTTTTT
>JAKPGY010000113.1 GCA_029550685.1 Bacillota bacterium | reverse complement strand
TGCATTGCGCAGTTGAGACAACCAAGGCAGTTTGGCCTGCTAAACGAGCAATCATAGCAGGGTATCTCAATCCATTGCTTGGTGAGCAAGACCTGACCTTTGCAGACGAACCCGGGAGAGTCTATAAGGTACGCTATGCGGGCAGTGTTAGCGTGACAAACTTCATTGACGGAAGGGAATTTACCATCCCGTTCAAGATGTGCAAACCCTATCGCATAGCAACGACGGAAAGCGTGCTGGTTGGCTCAGGGATAGCGACTAATGGCGGGAATGTGGAAACGCCTTGCGTGGTAGAGATCATTGGCCCAGTGACGAACCCCACGGTTACAATCGGCGGTGTGGAGATGACCTATACCGGCATAGTGACTGCTAGTGATATGGTGCAGATTGATACCGAGAGATATATCTGTACGTTCAACGGAGTGAACGCCCTAGCGAACTATAACCTCAAATTCCCCCATTTAAGCGTGGGTGCAAACTATGTTATAGCAGCAAGCGGCGGGACTACCTACGTAAAGTGGCGCAACCGCTGGATTTAGGAAAGGGGTGAGAGCATGGCAAAATTAAATGCAGGAAATAATTCGCAAACGTTGTTAGATGGCGCGATAACCGATACTGATACAAGTATGACCGTATTGGACGGCTCTATTTTCCCCGACACGCCTTTTGCGGTGACGATTGAGGATGAAATTATATACGTTGTCGCGAAATCCGGAAATATATTTTCTTCTCTTTTGCGTGGACAGGAGGGGACTGCCGCGGCGGCACATGCACCTGGAGTACCAGTTGAAAACCGGATGACCGCGGGGATGTATAATGCGCTGGCTACACAGGAAGAAGTTGATGAACATAAGGCTGATGAAATGCCGCACCAATTTACATCTACAAATAAAACTTACCGATATGGGTTTAAGGCGCAGGATAATCACTTGATTTTTACCTATCAGGAGGTGATCTAATTGATGGAAATATATCTCCCCAACAGAGACGACGTCCTAAACCATGTTATTTCTACTCCTGTTACCGGCGTGGTGACTGTAACCGCGACAGCAGCCGAAATATTTGCGGGAGCAACACGCCTACCTGGCAGACGCAAAATGATCATAAAAAATGAAGACCTAGTACTCCGGATTAAAGTAGGGGGATTATCGTTGACTCAGCAAAATGGGTTCCCCATCGAGCCAGGCGCAGTATTGGAATTAGATTTTGATCCGACGGTAGATACGCCTATTTATGCTATTTCAGAGGGCGTAGCTGTATCCGTGGCCGTTATGGAATATTAGTTTAAAGGAGGTAAAATAACATGCCTAGTTATAACAGTGCAGTCGATATCCAGACAGAGACTATTTTAAAAGTAACATGGACAGATGAACAGGGTAATATTATTGTCAGCGGGGAAAAG
>JAKPGY010000110.1 GCA_029550685.1 Bacillota bacterium | reverse complement strand
GGCATTGTCATATACTGGAACATGAAGACAATGAAATGATGAGGCCTCGTATAGTAAAGCCATGAGATGTTCGTTTTCCTGATGAATCAGCCCACCGGCTCCACTATATACTAAGCAAACCGCGCAGCTTTGCGCGGTTTGCTCAGACTGTCAAAGAAGTCTTTTTGCAGTTAGACGTTCGAGATTGCCACGCCCCTCCGGGGCTCGCAATGACACATAAGATGGCCTTTTGGTATGTCATCGGCCGTTCCGGCACTACTGATGTTCGCTATCGCTCACGACTAATGTTGCGAGGAGCGTAGCGACGTGGCGATCTCTTTTAGCTAATTTTTTGACACTCTCAGCAAACCGCGCAGCTTTGCGCGGTTTGCTGTTTAGGAGCCTTTACTGTGTTTTGTTGGAATGGTGCTGATTTCATCAGGGAAAAAATCGATTACATTCAACAAAATGAATTGAATTTCAATAGGGATCTTATTATAAACCAACTTGAAGTTTGCTGTAAGCCCTGTTCCAATATAGTCTGAGGTTCCTCCTGTTCCCCGGATACTGTTAAATAACCAATTTTAACGTATTGCCCTCTACTCCGATGGTTGAATAACCTTTATCCAATAGCCGCCGATTTGCTGTGCACCTTCCATCTCTTCATCATCAATGAGAATCTGTGTTGCTTCTTCTTCCAGCTCGTTCAGGATCTGTCTTTCTATAGCCGCGCTCTCCTTAACCCAGCAGTCATAGGCGACACCCAGGAACTCGTTGTTATACCTAGAAAAGCTTAATTGAGCCTGCTGCCCATTTTCGGATTTCACCTGTATTTCTACAGTGGCATTTTTAGCACCGGATGGATTGGTGCAGAAGCCTTGCCCGGCATATTCTACCGATGTTACTTTCCCGGTGACGAACTGATATTTTTGGTTAATTGTTTGGGCGAGGGCATCAAATTCTGTGTGATCTTTCAAAAGGGACGTGTCCATACCGGTGTCAACTCCCTCATCCCAGTATTTTTCCTGCTGGGTAACACGATTCTCACCGGTCACTGCATCGATACTAAAGTAATAAAGGTGGTTTTCACTGATGGTAACGATGCCGGTCCAATCCGCACGGGGATGAGTTGAAGTTGCTTCGTTGTAGGTCATTTCGATGGTTTTTCCGCTCAGATCCAGGCCAAATACCCTCCAGAGATCCTGTGCACCGCGCTCAGCGGCCTCTTCTACGGAAATATCTTTGGCTGTAGGTTGTTTTGAATATTGTCCCAGCTCTATTGTATAATCTGCTTTGACATAGCCTGCAGGAACGCTTGATTTGCCTGCTGTTTCCATACTGACTGCCGCTGGAACAGTAGCGGTTTGATTGGTTACTGCCGAGAAAGCTGCTTGGGTAATGCCGGCGAAAACCAGTGCACATACACCGATGATTGCAGCGGTCTCCAATACGATACGGCGTAATTCTTTTTGATTAACCTCAATTTTTTTCATTCTGTCCTGCTTCCTTTCATTTTTGATTTGTGATCACAGGTTTAGTATGAAGCAGTATAATCAGTAAGCTGTTACCGACTTATCATAGACTTGTAAAAATAACTTTTGTGATTGTTCCTAATCCGGGTTGCGAATCAAACTTCAATTCAGCTCCGTGACGGGCGGCTATCTGCTCACAAATAGACAACCCCAGCCCCACCCCGCCCTCTGCTCTGCTGCGGGCTTTATCTACCCGGTAAAATGGTTCCTTAATGTGGGCTAGCTGCTCACGTGTCATCCCTCTGCCATTGTCTCGAACCTCAATAATTTTTCGGCCGTTTTCTGCATAGGCCGTTATGTTTATGCTGCCCCCTGGTTCGCAGGCCTTTATCGCGTTATCGGTGAGGTTCACCATCAGACTTTGAAGCAAGTCCCGGTCTCCATTCAGAACATCAAAACCACATGCAAAAGATATAGTCACCTGCTTTTCCTCTGCCTTTCGGATCAGCGTATCGATTATATTCTGGAAAAGCTCGGCGATATCTACCGGTGCAAACACAATTTCGCTGCTGCGCAGAGAGGCCAGGTCCAGCAAAACGTAAGCGATGTTTTGCAAGCGCCTGCTCTCAGACATAATAAAGCCGGTTGCTTCCAGCTTGTCTTCCTCTGAAATGGAGGCCTTCTGCAGGTACTCCGCGTATCCGTAAATACTGGTCAAAGGAGTCCGCAATTCGTGGGCAAAATTATCGATAAACCGCTGCTTCTGCTCCGCTGCATCGGCAAGCCGGGCAATGTGGTTCTCAATCGCTTCCGCCATATTGTTAAAGCTGGTGGCCATTTCGGAGAGCTCGTCATTACCCCGAACCGGAATCCGATTGGCATAATTGCCCTGAGCAATGCTCTTTGATGCCTCGGAGATATGCTGCAGAGGCTTAAAAAGGCGATTGAGCAGCAGGATGAGACAAACGGCAAGCAGGGAGGAGATAACCAGTCCGGCCAGGAACAGAAGACTTGTCATCCTTTTCCATGCCGCTGTAAGTGCAGACAAATCATAATAATAAGACAGTACGATACTGTCATGTGGGGCTGGAAGTACCCCAACAACGCCGATATACTTCCTGTCCTGGGATGGCAGTGTGGAGATGATCCGTTTACCTGCTGCCGGCAGCTCCGGTTTTCCTTTTAACTCCTGTCCCTCCGGCAGGCTGGAATAGAGTGTTTGGCCATTCTGCACAAGTTCCATATATACATTCTGCTTCCCGTAATAATGGACATAGGAGTCAAAGAGCACCTGTAATGCGCTGCCCGCTTCAATACCTCTGCTTTCCAGTGCAGTCAGATCTTTGGTCAGTGCTATCGTAATAAAACTATGGTCCCGCAGACAGTTTTCCCGGGTGCTGTCCAGGTTGGTTTTCAGATTAACAATGGAAATCAATAAAATACTGCCGTTAAAAAACAGGAGAAACAGTATCAAGGTGAGCAAATAGGTCTTGTTTTTCATATCAAATACTCATTTCTTTTGAAAGTTCGCAGGTTTCTAAAACGTGCTCGATATATTTCATACCTCAAGCCGGTAACCCAGTTTGTAAACAGTTTTTATACGTTCTTCCAGGCCTAGTTTTTTACGCAATTTCTGAATATGTACATCGACTGTGCGGGTATCTCCTTCGTAGTCGTAACCCCAGGCGAGACTAAGCAGTTTCTCTCTTGATAAAGCGATATTCCGGTTCAGCACCAGAACTTCAAGCAGATCATATTCCTTGGGTGTACAGTCCACCACCGCTCCGTCTAGAAGGATCTGACGGCTGTCAAAGCGAATGATTACATTATCAAATGCAAAGCTCTTTTCTTCTTTTTTCGTTCTGCGTAAGACCGCATCTACACGGGCCAGCAGTTCCAACATTTCAAACGGTTTTGTAAGGTAATCATCCGCCCCCATGGTAAGTCCTTTCAGCCGGTCAGACAGACTGCTTCTGGCTGTCAGGAAGATCGCCGGAACTCGGCCTATTCTTTCGAAAACTTTAAACCCGTCAAGGCCTGGCAGCATTACGTCCAGGAGTATTAAATCAAAGGAATGGTCCTTAAGTACATCGATTGCGGCTTGTCCATCATAAACAGAAACACATTCATGCCCCACCAATTCCAAATTCTTCTTAATCAACGTATTAATTGGGACTTCATCTTCTACAATTAAAATTTTTGCCAAACCCAATCACCTCAACCTAACTGTAGCACAGAGATGTTAAAAAGTTGTTAATTCTTTATGCGCCCACATTTTCACTTGGGAAGAAACTAAAATTAATTAATTGATGAAGGTGCTGCTGATATTTTGTATAAGCTTTGTTAGGAGTATATTGAAAGGGAGGGGGATGGTTTGATGCAGGTGAAGCAAGAATATTGGACCCTTGGTAGAGGAGGCAAAGCCAAAAAATTTTGGGTGAGCAGCAATGATAAGGGGGTAACTTTTTGCAGCGGGGCAGAGGGCACATCTATAACCAAGCTTACCCATCAACAAGTAGAGGACTGCTTGCGGTACTTTGCTTACCGTGGCTGGTTTATATTATTACTGAATGGGCACTCCTTCTGATATTTTTTCTAACTTCGATACTTTATAATAATCTACCGGCTCCAAATCCACATTGGGAACCGGGAGGCATTCACCGGATATAACATTATTAACCCGGAGATGGAATTTTGCCTGGACTGTTTTGCCGATGCCGATAGAGAATGTAGTTGGCTGGTTTTCAATGGTTCCATTAATTTTGATAGCATATCCCAAGTAGTTATGATAGGCTTGGTCAAAAGAACGAGTCAATCTGATCCGGGGCTGGATTGATATAATGACACCTCTAAAAGACAATTTACTCATAAGTTTGCTTCCTTTCATACGGTCATCTTGGATCAAGATGAATTACCAGTCTATCTCATCCGG
>JAKPGY010000107.1 GCA_029550685.1 Bacillota bacterium | reverse complement strand
AGAAAAAGCAGCTGACCTTATTGGCCAGCTGCTTTTTGATTCTGGTTATTGCTATATCTTAGTAGTCGAAAGCTGCCAGCGGGATTTCCAGGGCAGAAGCATCGCCAGCTTTGATGATATCGGCAGTGGTCCAAACCTGGGGTACTACGTTGTTCAGGTAGTAACGAGCTGAACATACTTTGCCCACATAGAAATCATAATCATAGTGGTCCGGACCTACTTCTTCAGCCCTTCTCTGAGCAATCAAAGCCTGCTCCAGTATACACCAGGCGCCATAAAGCATAGAAGTGGCGGTCAGGATGCGACGGGCATAAAGGGGCATCATGCTGATCTTGCCAGCCCCGAAATATCCGCCGATGGCCATCTGAATATCTTGTACGGCCTGAAGAGCTTTGCCGAAATATTCAAATTCCCTTTCGAATCCAGCCGCATTTTTATTGGCTTCATAGAAATCCTGAATTTGCTTGAACCATTTGGCATAGACAGAACCACCTTTCATGGTCCATTTCCGGCCACACAGGTCCAGAGCCTGGATATAGTTGGTACCTTCCCAAATTGAATAAATCTTGGAATCGCGGGCAATCTGGGCAACTGGATATTCTTCGCAGTAGCCATATCCACCATAACATTGAATGGCTTCGCCAATCAGCCACCAGGCTTCATCAGTGGGATAAGCCTTACAAAGAGGTGTCACCACTTCTATAAAATCATTGGCTTCCTGTCTCTTCTCGGGATCAGGATCTTTGTAACGAATATCGAACATGAAATAGGTCTTCATTATCATAGCCCGGAACACTTCCACATGGGCTTTGCCTTGCAGAAGGGAGCGACGGATATCTTCATGATTGATGATGGTTACCCGGTCACCTTTCATATTGGTTAGCGGACGACCCTGTACACGTTCTTTGGTGTACTCGCGGGCATTGTAAACAGCATTGGCGGTGACGGCCAGACCCAGTAAGCCGGTACCTAGACGAGCGTAGTTCATGCACTGGAACATTTGGGCCATACCCTTGGCTTTGCCGGTTTCATCTGGGGGCTCTCCTACCAACCAACCACGGCAGTTACCGTTTTCGCCCATAGTCAGGGAAGCGGTGACAGAACCGTATTGTCCCAGTTTATGTTCAATACCAGTAGTCTGAACATCGTTGTCTTCCAGGCTGCCGTCTTCATTAACCCAGTACTTGGGAACTATAAACAGAGAAATACCAGCAGTTCCCGGGCGGGCTCCTTCAACCCTGGCCAAATACAGATGGATGACGTTTTCAGTGAAATCATTGTCTCCACCGGTTATAAAGATCTTGTTACCCTTGATCTTGTAAATCCGGGGATCATCGGTAGGATAAGCCTTGGAGAGAATATCACCAACGTCAGAACCAGCAGTGGGTTCAGTCAGGCACATGGTACCAGACCAGGTTCCGTCCATCATCTTGGGGAGGAACATCTGCTTTAATTCTTCAGAAGCAAAGGCTTGAATCAATTCTGCAGCTCCTGTGGTCAGACCTATGTAGGGCATAAAAGCAGGATTAGCTGCGGCTAGCATTTCCTGGCACATTGCAAATAAAACATTGGGCATGGTCATGGCATCTTCGCTGTCATCGATATTCGCAGTTCCCCAGCCGTCTTGCTGCAGTTTGTGGAAAAGAGGACCGAAGCTAGGAGGTGTAGTTACCTTCCCATTGGCAAAAGTACAACCAATCTTATCACCATCTTCATTGGTGGGTTCTACTACCTCTTTACACATTTTGCGGAAGGGTTCCAGAACGGATTTTACTTCATCTTTGGAATAATAGTCTCTGAACTCTTTGTAATTGAAAACTTGTTCGGTAGGAAGCCATTCTTGCGCGATAAATTCAAAGTCGCGCGTATTCAAATAAGCAAAATTAGCCGTCATTTCACATTACCCCCAAATCCAGGAAATGAGATTATTCTCGATTCCCTCCTTAATTTATTCTTTCAGAAGGTTTCTCTCTTCGCGCTCCGTCATCACCCCCTAAATGCGCGAAATATTCAGAAAAGTATATTAATATTTGGTATAATTGTTATTTTAGATTATAGCATATCACATTTTGTTGTAGGAGTTTGCCTGTAATTTACTAAATAATCTTTCTAATAAATATGGAAAGAGAGCCGCTAAATTAATAAGCGGCTCTCTATCAATGAGGAAGGGATTTGGGTTAAGAGAATTGAGTTCACTTTGAATTTTATTACTTAAATTAATTACGATGATCGATTTTAATCACGCAGGATGTACTCCATACCTTCCCCGATCATTACTAATGCCCCGTCCTGATTCACACACTTGGTCTCTACTCTAACCATGTTTTTCTCATCGATTTTTTCTATAATGGTTCCGGTGGCGGTGATAGTGTCACCAATAAAAACGGGCTTTAGGAATTTTATGGACTGGTTAGCATATACATGGCCAAAGGTTAGGTCAGTCATGCATTTGGATATCAAGCCTAAAACCAAAACCCCTGGTACTAAGACATTGCCAAAGCGGGTGGTTTTAGCATATTCCCGGTCAATATGAATGGGATTAAGATCCCCGGTCAGACCTACCCATTGAATAACATCGGTCTCGGTCATGGTCTTGGTAAAGCTGGTTGTGTCTCCTATCTGCATGTCTTCCCATTTTCTGATCTTGCCTTCATAACTCATTGCTTAAACCCCCTATGGTTGTTAGACGTAGTACATCTTCATGAAATGGATAAACTATACACCTGCAATTTATCTGCCAACAAGTAAAATAGTTGGGAAAGTAAGCATTTTCGGATTTTTGGCCGGTGCTGAAGGAGTGAGGAACCTAGCCAGGCGAACCGGAAGCGGTTCAGTTAATGCTTAATTATTAGTAGGTGTAAATGCTGATTGGAAACGAAATAAAGGTGATACAGTATTCAAAAAAAGTGAGCGAACCCCAAATGGTTCACCCACTCTAAAAATGACTCGTTATGATACATTATGATGATATCAATTATGATGCTATCAAGCTAAATGAATGCCATAATTGGCTACTTTGCGGCAAAGAGTAGACTGACTTATTCCCAGGGCAGCAGCAGCTTTGCGGGTGCTGCCGTACTTGGCCAAATAAGTATTAATATAATGTTTCTCCAGGTTCTCCACTAATTCCCGCAGGTTAACAACCGGCTGAGCAGAAGGATCTGTTACGGTCTTATTATTGTCGATATCCAAGCTGAGAATAATATCGCCCGGATTAGTTACCACGGCTCTTTCCACCACATTCTTAAGTTCTCGAACATTACCTGGCCAATCATAATTCATTAACCTGTCAATTACTTGAGGAGCTATTTGCTTGTTCAAGCCATATTTTTCATTGAACTTTTTCAGGAAATGGTCGACTAAAACCGGGATTTCTTCCCGCCTCTCCCGCAGGGGGGGAACCACTACCGGTATCACGTTGAGACGGTAATACAAGTCAGTTCTGAATAGGTTTTTGTTCACCATTTCGCTCAGGTCACGATTAGTAGCGGTAATAATGCGGACATCAATTTTGTTGGTCTTGGTACTGCCGATACGAGTAACCTCATTTTCTTGAATTACTCTCAATAATTTGGCTTGGACACTAAGAGGCAGTTCTGATATTTCGTCCAACAGGAGGGTCCCTCCGTTAGCTAATTCAAATATACCTAATTTACCGCCCTTTTTGGCTCCGGTGAAAGCACCTTCCACATAACCAAATAACTCCGACTCCAATAAGCTTTCCGGTATAGAAGCACAATTTATGCGAATATAGGGCTTGTCCTTACGGGGACTTTCCAAATGTATCTGGTGGGCTATTATTTCCTTTCCCACACCGGATTCTCCGGTTATCATCACTGCTGAATCAAACTGCGCAATTTGATTTACAGTCTGCATAAGCTCGACCATAACCGGCGAAGCCACCACATAATCACAATAACCTTTCAGGTTGAAATACTCAGTTTTGTAATGCTGGCTTAATTCCTCTTTGTGTTCAACTGCCCTTTTTAATTCATTGAGCTCAGTTATATCCCGGCCGTTGGTAACCACGCCAATGAGGTTCCCCTTGTCATCGAAGACAGGATTACCCGTAACCAATACGGTACGCCCAGTCTTGATTTTTTGCACAAAGGTTACCGGCTTCAAGGTCTCGAGAACCTCTATACTGCAGGAGCGATCATAAAAGCCCTGAGCAACCAGTTCATACATGGTTTTGCCCAGCACTTCCTCAGGTTTTATACCTGTGATTCGATAATAGGATGGACTTACTTTAGTTACTCGCCCTTCAGCATCGGTTACAAACAGGTAATCAAAGGATGCCTCGAAAATAGCCTCCATCTGCTCTTTGAGGAGTTTTGCTTCCTGTAAATCAGTTAATTCAATATTCAAATAGCGAACTACGTCAGATTGGGTAACAACTCCCACCACGGTACCATTCTGGACCACTGGACAGCGGCTTACCGGTTTGTTCAATAGAGTTTTAACATCGTCATTGGGGTGACAGGTAATTACGTCTTTAATCATTAATTTGTCGATGGTTACATCGAAAGGAGTGCAGTCAGCTACTGCCTTGAAAAGCTGATGTTTCGAAAAAAAGCCTACCAGTTTACCGTTATTAACTACTGGAGCCCCGTCGATGTGGTGTTTGAAAAACAGAGCTGCCGACTCAGCGATGGTTTGATGAGGAGACAAGGTATACGGATTCCTTGTCATAATATCACTAATTTTCATGCCAAATCACCAGCCTTTAGCTTCAATAATATCTAATCATTCTACATTATTCAACAGCATTAAATATTGATATATTAAGAAAATTCTAGGAAAATTTCGTGCTGCTGAGCTGTTCGTTTCCTGTCAGTGCCTGCTGACCATGATCTTAATTCTGCGTATCCATCCTGTTTTTTGGGCTTGATTGCTAGGTTAATAAGATTAGTTGAAGGCTGATGCAAAAATGAGTCAGCATTTTGCTGGTCAGGTGAACCTGGCAGGTATAACCACCGGCTAAAATTTCAGCCACCAACGCTGTCAAACCGGTAATAGCCCTATTCCTGAACAATCATAGCCATCATATAATAGTAGTTTAAGTAGTCATCAGCTAAGTTGGTACAAATTTTGCAATACTTTATATCAAATATTTTTCATCATATCAGTTTCATGGCTCCTGGCCAATAAAGCAATGGAAGTGATTATTACATTTTTAGGAGGGAAGCTGGGCTATGAATTGGCAGGACTATTATCGAAGTAAATCAACCACAGCTGAAGAAGCGGTTAAGGTAGTAAAATCGGGGGATCGTGTAGTACTTGGTCATGCTTGTGGCGAGCCTCAAGCAATCGTAGAAGCACTAGTGGACAGGGCACCTGAGCTAAGGAACGTGGAGATAGCACATGAGGTGCCTATGGGAAAAGGGTTGTACTGTCAGCCTCAGTATGAAAAAAGCTTTCGCCACAATGCATTGTTTTCCGGTAAACCCAGCCGCCAAGCGATAAAGGAAGGAAGGGCTGATTATACTTCTATATATCTCCACGAGTTGCCGGCTTTATTTAAAAGCGGGAGATTTCCTATTGACGTAGCCATGGTGACGGTATCTCCACCTGATGAAAAAGGTATGGTAAGCCTTGGTATTTCCGTAGATTATACCTTGCAGGCTATTAAAAGTGCTAAAACGGTTATTGCGGAAGTAAATCCTCATATGCCCAGAACCGGGCCAACTTCCATGTTGCCGGTACAGGAATTTGATTATTTTGTAGAAGTTGAACTACCCCTTATCGAGCTTCAACCTCCGGTTATCGGGCCGGTTGAGAAAACCATCGGTGAAAACATTGCCGAGTTAATTCAGGATGGTGACTGCCTTCAATTAGGCATTGGTGCGATACCAGATGCAATATTATCCTGTCTGGATAATAAGAAAGATTTGGGTATACATTCTGAAATGATATCCGACGGAGTTATGAATCTGGTGAATCGTGGAGTGATAAACTGCTCCCGCAAGAATTACTATCCCAATAAAATAGTTATTGCTTTTGCCATGGGCACCAGCACCTTCTACAAATGGTTGGACAATAATCCCATGATCGAAGCATTACCCGTAGACATAACTAATATACCGGCCAACGTAGCAAAAAACGATAATATGGTTGCTATCAATTCTGCATTATCGGTGGATTTATTGGGACAGGTGGCCGCTGATACCCTTCCCGGTATTCAGTTCAGCGGGGTTGGGGGCCAGGTGGATTTTATACGCGGTACTCACGACGCCAAAAACGGGCGCGCCATAATTGCTTTGCCTTCTACTGCTGTAAACGGGACCGTGTCACGTATCGTAAGTACCTTAGCCCCCGGGCAGGCAGTTACCACCAGTCGATATGATGTTGATTACGTTGTAACCGAATATGGAGTAGCTCATTTGCGATGGAAGACGAACCGCCAGCGAGCTAAAGCTTTGATTAACATCGCTGCTCCTGAATTCAGAGACCAGCTGCGCTTTGAGTACGAAAAGCTCTATGCTCCTCTGGAATAAGTCCTCCTTCTCTATTGCTCCCCCCCTCCAGATGGTCGGACCTTGGCAGCCGGGTCTGACCATCTGTTTTTCGACAATATGTATACATTATTGTCGAATTGATTTATTATTGAGTCAGCCCTGTTCTTAATTGCATAGATGAAAACACGGTCTGGAAAGTTGGTGGTTAAGAAATATGGGAAACATCAATAATAGTTTGTTAAAGGCATTTTTAAACCTGATACCTAGTGCGGTGTTAGTGGTAGACCAACAGGGGAATGTTTGTGCTTTTAACATCCCTGCCCGCAAATTATTTGGCATATCTGAAGAGGATTGTGGTAAGTCTCTAAATGACTTATTTTCGCTCAAAATACCTGACAGAAGATTCCAGTCTGCGAAAAAAGTGCATCTAAAATCAATTGACATCAATGGAATCAATTACGAACTGCGTTCCGTTGCCGTTAATACAGATGATTTCAAAGGCAGAATTGTTCTGCTTACCGAGGTCACTGAAGTAAAAGTTCTCAGAGACCAGCTGTCAGAGGTATCAGTGTTGAAAGAGGAACTGGAAAAGGTAATTGACGGTTCTTATGATTATATCTTTGTCACTGATGCCAAAGGCAATGTTAAACGAATCAACGACGCCTATTCCCGTATAACCGGATATAAGCGGGAGGAGATTGTTGGCCAAAATATATATGATCTGGTAGCACGAGGCTACTTTGACCGGGCAGTTTCTATTGATGTTATTGAGTCCCAACAGACACAAACTCTGACCCAGACCTTAAAATCAGGAAAAACCGTTTTGGTTACCGGCAATCCGCTGTTCTCGGATACCGGTGAGTTTATCGGTGTAGTTACCAACGGACGGGATATTACCGAACTAAACCGCTTGAAACAGGAAATCAAACTAGCCGAAGGGTTAACTCAGCATTATCAGAAACAGCTGCTGAAGTTTCAGATGGATACCGAAGGAGATTACATTGTAGCTTCCCCTAAAATGGCCGAGGTCTCAGATTTGATTCAAAGAATAGCTAAGGTAGACTCAACTGTGCTAATCAACGGTGAGTCTGGGGTGGGCAAAGAAATAGTAGCCCGGGAAATTCATCGCAACAGTTTGAGAAGCGAACGACCCTATATCTGTATTAATTGTGCTGCCATCCCTGATAATCTACTGGAATCAGAGCTGTTCGGATATGAAGGGGGAGCTTTTACCGGGGCCAATAAACATGGCAAAATGGGAATTTTTGAATTGGCTAATGGCGGTACCCTTTTTCTTGATGAAATAGGGGAACTGCCTTTTTACCTGCAGGCCAAATTACTAAGAGTTATTCAGGAAAATGAGATTCTGCGCGTAGGGGGCACTACACCGATTCGTATCGATGTACGCTTAATTACCGCCACCAACCGGGATTTATGGAAGATGGTAAATGAACGGCAGTTTCGGGAAGATCTTTATTACCGGCTGAATGTAGTACAGGTTCGTATACCCCCCTTACGGGAGAGAAAAGAAGAGATACCTGTTTTTGTAGAATACTTCATTGGCATGCTTAACAAAAAGTACAAGTTAAGCAAAAGAATCAGCCCTGAGCTAATTGATGGCTTAATGTCCTATGATTGGCCGGGTAACATTCGCGAACTGCGCAATGCTCTGGAACAAGCCTATGTAACTTCACCAGGTGCTATCATAACTGATATTAAATTAGGACCACAGCAGGAGTTGCACATGGCCATAGAAGCCAACTCACGTCCGGTTAGCTTATCTCTTAAGGATGCCCTGAGTCAATATGAAAGCAAAATAATTAAAGATGCTCTGGAGGCCCATGGTACCACCCGTAAAGCTGCTGCGGCTCTTGGTGTCAGCCAGGCCACTATCTGGCGAAAAGCCAAGCAATATAATATTAGCTTAAACGAAGAGGGGGACAATTAAAAATGTTCTTGTGACACAAAAATGAGTCGCTTGACTCAGAATAGCATCATTTATGGAACCTTTACCCGCCGCATGAAAAGTTATTCATTGTCCTGGGGACGGTTGAATGAAGGCTATATTATTACTTTGGCAAGCTCTCGTAAGTAGCATTATGAAATGGCATACAATTTGCAAGATGTTAATTACACCAGAGTAATCAATGGGAGGAAAGTATATGTCTTACGAGAACGTGATTGTAGAGAACCGGGAAAATGTACAAATCTTATACATTAACCGTCCCAAGGTCTTAAATGCACTTAATGAACAGACCTTGTTAGAAATAGAGGCGGCGGTTAAGAGCTTTGCCGAAGATACCAACCTGTCAGTATTGATTATTACCGGTAGCGGCGATCGTGCTTTTGTTGCTGGAGCGGACATTGAAGCGCAATACCCTCTCGATGCTGTCCAGGGCAGAAAATGGGGGTTATTAGGGCACCGGGTTTTCACACTGATCGAAACTCTGGAAAAACCAGTTATTGCTGCTATTAACGGTTATGCTTTAGGGGGCGGATGTGAACTGGCTATGGCCTGTGATATCCGCCTGGCATCGGAAAAGGCTCAACTAGGTCAACCGGAAGTAACCTTAGGAATCACTCCTGGATATGGCGGCACCCAACGGCTTACCAGACTGGTAGGACCGGGCAAGGCCAAACAGCTGGTATTCACTGGCCAGAGAATTACCGCTATTGAAGCACACCGCATAGGATTGGTTGATGAAGTCTATCCTCATGAGACTCTCCTGGAAGAAGCCATAAAAATGGCTCAACTTATAGCTTCTAATGCTCCCATTGCTGTTCGTTACTCCAAAGTTTTGATTAATCAAAGTATCCAGATAAACAACGATATGGCAACAACGGTAGAAGCAGGTTTGTTTGGCCTATGCTTTGCTACTCAGGATCAAAAAGAAGGAATGGGAGCCTTCCTCGAAAAGAGAAAGCCAGTATTTCAGGGCAAGTAGCAAGTAAAGGAGAGGTTTTTATGGAGTTTGCGTTTACCAGTGACCAAGAGATGCTACGCCAATCAGTGCGTGATTTTGCGGAAAATGTTCTTGGGCCTGGCGTGGTCGACCGGGATGAAAAGGAGTACTACGATCCCAGTACCTTTAAAGCCATGGCCGACTTGGGATTGACGGGCATCCCCTTTGAGGAAAAATGGGGAGGAGCAGATATGGGCATGATAGCCTACGCACTGGCTGTAGAAGAAATTGCCCGTGTGGACCCGTCAGCAGCAGATACTCTTTCTGCTCATGTCAGCCTGGCAGCTTTTCCAGTTAGGATGTTCGGTACTGAGCAGCAGAAGGAAAAGTACCTAATTCCCATGGCAACTGGCGAAAGACATGGAGCTTTTGCCTTAACCGAACCCAATGCCGGTTCCGATGCCCTGGGAATGACTACTAAGGCAGAACGCGATGGCAGCCATTATGTTTTGAACGGACGGAAAATATTTATCACCAATGGTGCTGCTGCTGATGTTTACATTGTATTTGCCCGCACTGGTGATAAAGAGTTAGGCAGCAAAGCCTTTAGTGCTTTTATAGTCGAAAAGGGAACCCCTGGATTTAGTTTTGGAAAATACGAAAGGAAAATGGGACTGCGCGGAACCCAAAACTGTGACCTGATCTTTGAAGACTGCCGCATACCTGCAGAAAACCTTTTAGGTAAGGAAGGAGAAGGTTTTAAGATTGCTATGCAGACTCTGGACGGAGGACGCATCGGCATTGCTGCACAGGCAGTGGGCATCGCTCAAGGAGCGATGGAGAAAGCTTTGGAATATTCCAAAACCAGAGTTCAATTTGGCAAACCCATTGCCAAGCTACAGGCAATAGCCTTTAAGTTAGCTGATATGGCAGTGGAAATCGAGGCAGCTCGAATGTTAACTTACCGCGCTGCTTGGAAAAAGCAGCAGGGGCTTCCTTTCAGTATGGACGCTGCTATGGCTAAACTTAAAGCTTCAGAAACCGCTATGTGGGTGACAAATCAAGCGGTTCAGATACATGGCGGGTATGGTTATACCCGGGAGTACCCAGTGGAAAGAATGATGCGCGATGCTAAAATCACCGAATTGTATGAAGGTACCAGCGAAATTCAGCGAGTGGTTATCAGCAATAATTTGCTTCGCTAAAGAGTAATCGGGCATGTGATTTTAGTTGTAAAAAGACCAACAAAGATTGGAAGTGAAAAGGGATGGATCTAGTACTTCAGATAATAATCAGCGGACTGCTTCTGGGAGGCATATATGCTCTAATAAGCATCGGGTTGAACATCATTTTTGGGGTTATAAAGATAGTTAACCTCGCCCATGGTGACTTCCTGATGATGGCCATGTATGCAGCCTTTTTCCTGTTTACATTAAAAGGTATTGATCCCTTCGTAGGTGTTTTCATTATTTTCCCGGCATTCGTGCTGTTAGGTGTATTTATATTCAGAGTTATGATAAAACCCTTGCTTGGTACAGCTGAAACGGAAGTAAACACTATTATTGCCACGGCTGGATTAGGATTCGTGTTACAGAACCTGGCCTTAATGCTGTGGAAATCAGATATTAGAGCTATGGAAACCAGTATGACCGGGCAAAGTTATGAGTTTTTTGGAATTATGTTGAGTTCAGGAAGGACTTGGGCTTTTATAGTCTGCCTTATAGTAGCCCTGCTCCTTTACTATGTATTGATGTACACCAAGATTGGCACCCATATCAGAGCAGTTTCCCAGGATACTGATGCTGCCACGCTGATGGGCATCAACGTGGACAAGATATATACCCTTACTTTTGCCATCGGTATAGGACTAGTCGGGGTAGCAGGGGCCATCATTGCTCCTACCTATAACATGTATCCTACCATCGGACTTTATTTCAACACCATGGCTTTCATAATTGTTGTTTTGGGTGGACTAGGTAGTTTTACTGGTGCCCTAATTGGTGGCTTAATCATTGGACTGGTAGAAGCTTTTGCAGGAGTTTTAGCCAGTGCTGAGTTAGCTCAGGTATTCTCCCTGTTGATATTCCTGGTCATTCTGTTCATAAGACCTGAAGGAATCATGGGGAAAGGTGCCCGAGTTTAATAGAGAGGAAGTGAAATTGGCATGAAACCAGATAAAACACCTTTGATTTTAGGGATTTTAGCCGTAGCCTTGGCATTGGTATATTTTCTCCCCTTGCAGATATATGTCCGGCATATTCTGATACTGACCCTGCTATACGCTTTCTTGGGAACCGGATGGAATCTGATGTGTGGTTATGCCGGAAGGCTGTCTTTGGGACATTCAGCCTTCGTAGCTGTAGGTGCTTATACCAGTCTATTGCTCTTCGCTAATTTTGGCATTACTCCCTGGATCGGCATGCTGGCAGGCGGTGTGTTTGCGGTAATCGTTATGTTGCTGATAGCCTACCCCAGCTTTAGATTTGGAGTCAAGGGCCCCTACTTTACTTTGGGAAGTATTGCCCTGGCGGAAATAGTCCATAACTTGCTCATATACTTTAGAGAATATACCGGTGGATCCCTGGGTATGTCATTGCCTTACCAACCCACCTCCCTGGCACTGTTTCAATTCGACGGCAAAGAGCCTTATTACATCATTATATTGGTGTTCTGGCTGGCAGCCGTTTTCCTTACCTGGAAAATGGAAAGAACCCGCTACTATCTGGAAGCTATTCGCGAAGATGATGATGCAGCCGCCGCTTTAGGTATCTCAGTGAACAAAAACCTCATCATCGCAGCTTGCATCAGCGCATTTCTGGTAGCAATCGGCGGAACTTTCTATGTGCAATACTACCGATATATTGATCCCTATTCCATAGCAGGCTTCACCTTATCGTTAAATATCGCTTTGGTAGTGGTCATCGGCGGCAGCGGAACCATTCTCGGACCGACCATAGGATCTTTCCTCATAATTCCTATAACTGAGATCCTGCGCATGTCGCTGGGAGCTTCAATGCCAGGTCTGCACCTGTTCCTGTATGGTATACTCCTGATCCTATGCATCATCTTCCTGCCTAAAGGAATTACTAGTATCCCAGGAATAATGAGGGCTAAGAAAGCGAAAAAAGATAGCCAGTTAAACCAGGGTGCCGAGGGGGTGCTGTAAATGTCTGAAAAAGTATTGATTGTTGATAATATTTCGAAGAGATTTGGTGGACTCCAGGCTACAAATCAAGTTTCTTTTCATGTTAATCAAAACGAGATACTTGGGATTATTGGTCCAAACGGAGCAGGCAAATCAACTTTGTTCAATCTGATCACCGGCTTTTACTTCATTGATAGTGGGGCCATCACCTACAAAGGAGAGCGGATTGACGGGCTAACACCGGACAAGATTTGCCATAAGGGTATAACCAGAACCTTTCAGGTTGCCAGACCCTTTGGAGGGTTATCGGTGGCTGATAATATCCTGGTAGCCTGTCTGCCTAAATCCAAAAAAGTAAGTGAGGCCCGGGAGCGGGTTCATGAAGTTCTCAAAATAGTTGGTCTGGAAAAAAAGGCTGATGCCCTGGGTGCGGATTTGACTACTCTGGAACGCAAGCGTCTGGAACTGGGCAAAGCCCTGGCAACCAATCCCGAAGTGCTTTTACTGGATGAAGTAATGACCGGTTTGAAACCCGCGGAAATGGACGAGATGATGGAATTAATCAAAGAACTGCGCAAGACCAAGACCATTGTGGTGGTAGAACATGTTATGAGGGTCATCATGAATATAAGTGATCGTATTATCGTTCTCGATCACGGCCAGAAAATCGCCGAAGGATTACCCAAGGAAATTGCTGAGGACCCCATAGTGATTGAGGCTTATCTGGGAAGGGGGACAAAATAGAATGCTTAAGATCGAAAACCTAAATGTATCTTACGGCGATACTCAGGTCATTTGGGATGTCAACTTGGAAGTTAATGAGGGAGAAGTTGTAACCCTCCTGGGGCCCAACGGAGCTGGAAAAACCACCATAATGAAAACCATATGCGGTTTGGTACCTGCGAAATCCGGCAAAATAACCTTTATGGGAGAAGATCTGCTAAAAGTCAAACCCTGGGATAGACCTAAAAAGGGTATTGTGCTTATCCCTGAGGGACGTAAGTTGTTTCCCAAAATGACTGTGGAAGAAAACTTGAATATCGCAGCCTGGAAGGAAGAAGGTAAAAAGGAAACCCTGGAATGGATTTTCGATACCTTACCCAGGTTGGCCGAGCGCAAAAAACAATTAGCCGGAACATTAAGCGGCGGCGAGCAGCAGATGTGTGCTATCGCCCGGGGAATTATGGCGCAGCCTAAACTTTTAATGCTGGACGAGCCATCCTTAGGCCTTGCACCTATTATAGTTGAGCAGGTTTTTGATTTGATTCAAAAACTCCAAAGCCGGGGCATTACTGTTTTCTTTGTAGAACAGTTTGTTGAACAATCTCTAAAAATTGCTGCTAGAGGATATCTGTTGGAAGGGGGTCGAATAGTACTGCACGAAGAGAGCCAGAAGATGCTAAATAACGATTACGTACGCCAAGTTTACTTGGGCATAGCCTAGGGCAAAGAGGAGGTAAGGGTATTGAAAAAAGTCGTTAGTATTCTATTGTTAGCTGTGTTTATGATGGTGGCAGTAGTTGGATGTGCCAATACCAAGTCAGACGAAGGCCAATCTGCAGAGGGCGATATTAAAATTCATGTTGGTATTACCGAGCCGATAACTGGTGCCCAGGCTTCATTGGGACAAGCCGAATATGATGGCTTCCAGATGGCTGTAGAAATGATCAATGAAAAAGGCGGAGTGATGGGTAAATACCCAATAACCTATGATTTCGCTGATTCCCAGAGTGATCCAGCTGTTGGTGCTTCTGAAGCTGAAAGGTTAATTACCACCAAAAACGTACCGGTAATTATGGGTTCATATTCTTCAGCTATCGCTGCAGCAATCAGCGAAGTTTGTGAAAGAAACAAAGTTGTGCTTTGGGAAATGTCTGGTGCCGCTGACTCCCTGCTCGTCAAGGGCTATAAGTGGAGTTTCAGAAGCGAAGCTAACGCTTCTGCCTGGGGCTCAGAATCAGTAGAATTCCTTATGGGTAATGATGCACAGATCCAAGAGAAATTGGGCAAGAGTGCTAAAGATCTGAGGGTTGCCATTGTTCATGAGGATGGGCCTTATGGTACTGCAGTTGCCGATGGTAACGAAGCCACAGCCAAGAAGTACGGCATGAATATAGTACTTAAAGAGGCCTATTCTGCCAAAGCCGTTGACCTGTCCAACATCATCATGAAAATCAAGGCTGCTCAGCCCGATGTTCTGCTGTTAACCAGCTATGTAAACGACGGTATTATGTTTAACAGACAGGCCAAAGAGCTGAATTTCACTGTACCGATTTTAATTACCCATAGTGGTGGTCACAGTGTGCAAGCCTTCGTTGATGGGGTCGGAAAAGATGCTGATTATATGTTGACCGTTGACCCTGTTCCTTGTAACCCCAATCCGGATGGATTTTCTGACGAATATAAAGCTATATTTGAAGAATTCGTAAAACGTTGGACCGATAAATTCGGCGTACCTCCTTATCATCATGTTGAGTACCGGCAGTTTGCTCAAACCATGTTGTTCTTTAACGAAATCGTTCCTGTAGCCATTGAAAAACATGGTGCCTTTACCGCTGAAGCTGTTGCTGATGCTATCAGATCAGTAGATATTCCCGCCGAAAACAGTCTAATGGGTCATGGAGCAAAATTCTCAACACCTGAAGAGCCCTGGACAGATCCCTGGCTGGGCAATCAGCATACTGGCCAGAACTTCAAAGCCCGGGCCTTCATCAACCAGTACTTTGATGGAACTCTGGTAACGGTTTGGCCCGAGAACCTGGCTAAAAAAGAAGCTGTACTGTTCTTACCGGAAAGTCATCCTCTAGCTGCAAAATAGGACGAACCTAGAGTACAGCTGACCAAGCCGGCCCCTCTCCTTAGGGAGACCGGGGCCGGCTTTTTCATTGCTGTGAAAATGACTTTCACCTAAGCGTAGCGAAAGCTTTAGCTTCCGCTGGGAGGCTAAAGCCTCCCCTGCGTCTGAGAGGGTATTTTCATTCATCGTGGTCTGCACCACAGGTGACAATTGCAATTGCTGTGAAACACCTGTTACAAAAATAGTAGTGAACAGTAGGTCATATGATAAAATTCACCACAAATCAGCATATTACACTGCTGGCTTCTGCTAGTATAAGAGTAAACTTTCCAAGGAGGAAATTGATATTGCAGGAACGCCAGCTGTTTCAGGGGTTGATAAAGGCAGGAGGAATTTTTCTAATGGTTAAAGGTATATACCTGCATAGCCTGTGGTTTTTTGATTCTCAGGTACACCAAAGATATTTATATTATAACTGGCTGACTCCGTCAATATTTATCATAATGGGGATTTTACTGCTGCTCGGCTCAGTCGCCATCACCCACTTCGCCTATGGCAATAATTACAGCCAGTGGTCCCTTGCATCAATCATGCGAATAGGAATCAAGTTATTAGGTGTGTGGCTGATT
>JAKPGY010000104.1 GCA_029550685.1 Bacillota bacterium | reverse complement strand
GGTTAGAAGTTCGAGATTGCCACGCCCCTCCAGGGCTCGCAATGACACATAAGATGGCCTTCTGGTATGTCATCGGCCGTTCCGGCACTGCTGATGTTCGCTGTCGCTCACGGCTAATGTTGCGAGGAGCGTAGCGACGTGGCGATCTCTCTTTAGCAACTTTTTTGACACTCTCAAACGCCTGTACAATTACAGGCGTTTTTCATTTGTGCTTGGCGGGCATAATCTCTGCCTGGGGTAAATATAATCTAAAAAGTAGAAATAGCGGGAGGTGCAGCCTTTATGCGGCCTTGGAAAAGTCTCACCTGGATATTAATAGGGATGCTGGTGTTGACTTTGGTGGTAGCTAGCCCAGTACAGGCCGACCAGGTAGAGGTAGAAGCAGAATCTTATGTACTCATGGATGCAGACTCGGGAAAGGTCTTGCTGGCCAAGAATGAGCACCAGCGGCTTCCACCTGCCAGTATGACCAAACTGATGACCATGATTCTAGCAGCCCAGGATTTAGAAGAAGGCAAAGTAAGCGTGAAGGACAAAGTGGTTACCAGTGAAGAGGCCTGGAAAATGGGAGGCTCACAGATATATCTGGAACCAGGAGAAGAAATGACTTTTGAGGACATGATGATCGCTATTGCGGTAGGTTCAGCCAATGATGCCAGTGTGGCGGTAGCCGAACATTTGGAAGGGACTCATCAAAATTTCGTAGATCGCATGAACCGGCAGGCCAAAATGCTGGGATTAAAGAACACCAATTTTGTAAATGCTTATGGACTCCCCGCAGAAAATCACTATAGCAGTGCGTATGACCTGGCAGTTATGGCCCGTTATGCTCTGCAATATCCCAAAATACTGGAATATACCTCTATTAAAGAATACAACTTACGGCAGGGTGAGTTTAAGCTCTTTAATACCAACAAATTGTTGTGGTGGTATGAAGGTACCGATGGATTTAAGACCGGATGGACCAATGAAGCTAAATATTGTCTGACCGCCACCGCGAAAAGAGATGGGTTGCGCTTGATTGGTGTAGTAATGGCTTCTCCTAAGCAGCATGGCAATCACCGGGATATGATGAAGCTGTTTAATTATGGTTTTGCCAAGTATGCGTACAAAAGCTTTTTTAGCCGGGCCAGTGCCTGCGGTGTAGTCCAGGTCGGAAAAGGTAGTAAGGAAAGTGTTGAGGTGATAGCGGAAGATGATATCGGAGCCATAGTTGAAAAAGGGCAGGAAAAGAAAATTACTATGGAAAAAAGGCTTCAAACCTATGTGGATGCACCGGTGGTGCAGGGGCAAAAGCTTGGCGAAGTGCGGGTCTATCACGATGGCAATCTGGTAAAAGAGGTAAATCTAATTGCCTCCTCGGATATACCCCGGGCGGGTGTGCTAAAGGAGATATTGAAGATGCTTGCCGAAACCTATCTATTGTAGATGGAATTTTGTGGAAGGTAAAATTATCCTCCCTGTAGAAAGATAAGGACACATCAAAGTACCAATAGAAGCGGCTTGGGGAGGAGAAAAGCAGGTGAAGGCAGATTTCAAACAGGTTCGTGACACGCTGGTGGTACGCATCTCCGGAGAGTTGGATATGCTGGTGGCCGATCAGCTGCGGCAAGCTATAGACCAGAGGCTGGACGCTGCCAGCATACGCACTCTCGTTTTGAATTTAGAGAAGGTAACCTTTATTGACAGCTCGGGATTGGGAGTAATTATCGGGCGGTATAAAAAGGTAAGCGCTCAGCAGGGGCGAATGTATATTGTGGGAGCTTGTACATCGGTGGAGAAAATTCTACATTTCTCAGGAATTGACAAACTGGTGCCCTTGTACAGGAGTGAAAAAGATGTGGTCAGTAATTAAGGGGAGGTGGACCAGCCTCGGGCTGGAATCGTACATGAAAGTAAAAAATTATGTCCGCTTTGAGTTCAACAGTCTTCCGGAAAACGTAGCTTTTGCCCGCTCATGTGTGGGGGCATTCGCCTCACAATTGGACTGCACCCTGGAGGATATTGAAGAAATCAAACTAGTAGTATCTGAAGCAGTTTCCAATAGCATTATTCATGGTTATAACAATGACCCCAGCCAGAAAATCGAAGTTATAGTGAGTATATTCGATAATGGCAGTCTGGAAATTATAATCAAAGATTTCGGCAAAGGCATAGAGAATATTGAGCAGGCTCTGGAACCCACCTACTCCAGTGACCCTTCCCATATGGGACTAGGATTCACCTTTATGCGTTCCTTTATGGATGAAATGGAAGTGATCAGTGAGCCCGGCAAAGGGACAAGCGTCCGCCTGCTGCGTCATTTTCCTTCTCGAGGCCATCAGGCCATGGCGTAAGGGGGGAGGTTAATGTCCTCGACCCACTCTTATCAGGATAATGATGATCTACTTTTAAGAGCTAAACAAGGCGATAATGAAGCCCGGGAGCAAATTTACCAGGCTAATATCGGTCTAATATATATGGTTCTGGAGAGGTTTAAAGGTACTTCCTATGATCAGGAAGATCTGTTTCAGGTGGGATCTATAGGGCTGATAAAGGCCATCGACAAGTTTGATTTCTCTTTTCAAGTGCGATTTTCCACTTATGCAGTACCTATGATCATAGGGGAAATCAAAAAATTCCTTAGGGATGATGGCATGGTAAAGGTCCAGCGGGGGTACAAGGAACTGTATGGGAAAATCCGCTGGGCTCAGGAAAAACTGCGTCATGACCTAGGGCGGGAACCCAGTGTAAATGAAATTGCTGCCTGTCTGGAAATGGACAAGGAAGAAATCGTGCTGGCTATGGAAGCCTGCCAGGCTCCAGCTTATATTCATGATGTCATCCCCGGGGAAGAGAAGGATCAGGGTTCCTTGCTAGATCGACTGGCATCAGAGGAGAACACCGTTAGAATTCTGGAACAGATGGCTTTGCGTGAAGCCTTGGGAAAATTGGATGACAGGGAAAGAGAGGTTATTCTAAGGCGCTTTTTCAAGGATGAGACCCAGTCGGTAATAGCTGAAGATCTGGGAGTTTCCCAGGTACAAATATCCCGCATAGAAAAAGGCGCCCTGCAAAAGCTGAAAAACCTGCTGGGCGACCAGACAAGCTAATTATTAGCGGGGTGTTTTCACAGCTCACCTGTAGTACAGAACACGACAGACGAAAAGCCATCTTTCATGTCATTGGCCGTTCCGGCACTTCTGATGCTCCCTTCGGTTGCTATTAATGTTGCGAGCCCCAAAGGGG
>JAKPGY010000092.1 GCA_029550685.1 Bacillota bacterium | reverse complement strand
AAACAAGCGGATGAACGTCACCACCGCGACAGGAGCGAATGGAAAAGCATCCGGCAGGTTGAAGTCATACAAGTTCTGTGAAGGCGCACAACAATTTGATGTAACGCTCCCGGTTGGCGATAGCGGGGATTTCATCTGCTTGGTCACTCATGCTACCGATCCTGCAATGACAAATGGTATCGGAGTAGGTCTGCAATCCGATGGAGCAGGGAACTGGAATCTCGCAACCTTATCTGGAACTACGGTTACTGTAGGGGCACCGAGCGGGTTGACTGACGGCAAGACTGCCCGTATTGAGATTGAGAAGGACATCACAGGAGCGTATTGGTATTATATCTATGATGCTGCTGGAGCGAAACCGACAACGGCAACTGGAAAACTCCTCATCAATCAGACCGAGGGTTACACCGGATGGTATGCCAACGGTAACAGCAAGACCTATGCGATTGACAATATCTCCATTCGCGCAGAATCTATTGTGGGATGGACAAATGTTGAGGAAGCAGGATACTTCGAGCGGATTGAATTTGATGTTAACGATTCTTGGCGATGGCGGGACCACAGTACCTTCACTTGGGATACTGCGAACAGTTGCTTAAAAAATTCAACCACAAATAAATCCACGTGGTTCATGGGTAGTAAATTCTCATTATCGGAAATGGTAGTCACGGTTAAATTCCCCAACGGCTTGGGGTGGGGAGGTGTAAAATTTCACGGCGATCCATTTTCGCCTCATTATTATTCTTGGTATGGCAATAATCAACGCGGATACATATTATACTGGGCCCCGAATAAGGTTCTGGCCATAGGAAGATACAATAATTTACCCGAGGGTAATTATACCATAATAAAGTCATTTGGTGTATTTGATACGGTTGTGGATCCTGATGCTACATATCGTTTTAAATTGACACGAGATGCAAATGGCACTTTTACTGCGAGTGTATCTAAAAATGGCGGGGCGTTTGTGGTTTTGGGTTCGGTTGTAGACACGACGTGGCCTAGCGGGTATTTTGCTATCGCATCCGATACTACCACAGTGTTTGAAATCCATGATATACAGGTATCCGGCACCCGAGTCTACCAGAAACCAATCCACCGGGGAGCAATGCTGGAATCCTATTGGGATGGGACGCAAGAGGTTGTCGGGACTACGTTTATTGATGACTGCCAGTGGGATACTATTAACGAATGGAATGTGGTTAAA
>JAKPGY010000090.1 GCA_029550685.1 Bacillota bacterium | reverse complement strand
GGCAGGTTTCCTGACTCATGGATCAACGCGTACTTCCCGCCTTCCCAGGCATACAATCCAAACCCAGTGGCATTCCAGGGAAGCCGCTACCCACTCACAGTGGCCGGACCGTCCGGGACTTTCACCCGGTTCCCTTTTAACTCCGACGAATGTCGGAATCTCCTGAATGGATTATCATTTTTATCATATTTTAGCAGAGTTTATCGTCCCTGTCCATGATTTTTTTTGGGCAAGCCCTGTAGCAAAATCACCAGGACAGGTCTTTCTGGTCATAGGTTAACAGGCATTTCCGCCTTCCCGGGCGTTAAGCTGCCCGGGAGCATTCCTTAAAAGCCGCCCCCACTAAAGCAGCCCCCGGTGCCCTTTCAACTTCAGCAAAAAAAGGCCGCAAAAAGGTAAGGTCCTTATACCGCCTGGAGTATAAGGACTCTTCCCAAACGGGGTTCCATGGAGGTGTAAGCCTGGCCCCCGCGTCAATCAATCCAATTTATTCCACTACATTGCAGCCTTGAAGATACCGATTATATCTTGCAGGGTAGCAATGCGCGGGTTGGTTAGGCTGCAGGCGTCTTTCATGGCGTTCTTAGCCATAATTTCGAAGTCTTCTTCTTTGACGCCCAGTTCCTTAAGGCCAGCAGGGATACCAATGTCAGCAGAGAGCTTCTTAATGGAAGCAATGGCCAGGTCGGCAGCATCGCGCACGGACAGACCTTCAATATTTTCTCCCATGGCTACGGCAATATCGGCAAAGCGCTTGGGACTTGCAATCAGGTTGAAGCTTTCAACTGCCGGCAGCAGGATAGCGTTGCATACACCGTGAGGCAGGTTGTAGAAGCCACCCAGCTGGTGAGCCATAGCGTGTACATAGCCAAGGCTTGCGTTGTTGAATGCCATTCCGGCCAGGTACTCGGCATAGGCCATTTTATCCCGGGCTTCCATATTCTGCCCGTTAGCAACAGCGGTGCGCAGGTTTTCCGAAATGAGCTTGATAGCCATCAGGGCGCAGGCATCAGTAACTGGAGTTGCCGCAGTGGAAACATAGGCTTCCACAGCGTGGGTCAGGGCGTCCATACCGGTGGCAGCAGTCAATGCAGGCGGTTTACCTACCATCAAAACGGGGTCATTGATGGCAACGTTCGGAGTTACACGCCAGTCAACAATCGCCATTTTAACATGCGTATCGGTATTGGTGATGATGCAGAAGCGGGTCATTTCACTGGCAGTACCGGCAGTGGTGTTGATGGCGATGAACGGAGGCATTGGTTTGCTGGACTTGTCGACTCCCTCGTAATCACGGATGTGGCCGCCGTTGGTGGCAACGATACCGATACCCTTGGCACAGTCGTGGGAGCTTCCGCCGCCCAGGGAGATAATTGAGTCGCACTTTTCTTCCTGGAAGATTTTAAGACCATCGTGTACGTTGATATCTGTCGGGTTCGGCTCTGCTCCGTCAAAAATAACTGCTTGCGCACCGGCCTCTTCCACATAACCTTTGATTTTATCAGCTACGCCAAGAGCTGAAAGGCCTTTATCAGTAACAATCAGAGGCTTTTTGCAACCCAGTGTTCTTACCTGGTTACCTGTTTCTTTAACCGCACCTACACCCATTAATGTAACATTAGGAATAAAAAATCCGTAAACTTGATCTGCCAATGCCATATTATCCATCTCCTTACGTTTTTTTATTAAGTGTTTAAATATTCGA
Organism: Bacillota bacterium; assembly: GCA_029550685.1. Taxonomy (GTDB): domain Bacteria; phylum Bacillota; class Syntrophomonadia; order Syntrophomonadales; family Syntrophomonadaceae; genus DTU018. Next base: position 2,942 of record JAKPGY010000090.1, on the reverse strand, counting down.
ATCATTTAGTAAATCCTTTAGTTAAACACATCACACCACTAAATCCTTACTGTAGATATGCAAAAAACTCCAGATCTTCTTCTGCATTCCTCCCTTTTTTAATTCATTCCTGCAGGAATAAAAGGCCACAATACTCTTATCCATACCTTCTGTTAAAATAGAACTTTCATTGCCGGCAAATTAAGAAGGTGTATAGATAAGTACCAAAAAACAGCAAATCTCTTATCTTCTGTTCGACGCATAATACTAATGCAATCCCTATACCAAACACCAAAGGCACTCTCAAAATATTCCGGAACTTTTATAGAATGTGCTGTTCTCTTCCCCAGTTATCAGGGGTTATGGCAACGATATTTGCAACAATTTACTTAACCTTTTAACTTGAAAATATATTTTCAATCCCCATAACATTAAAATTCTCTGTTCCATACAAACACGCCGGCCAGACCACTGCAGCGAAATGCTACATTCCTGCCCTAATTCAAAACAGGCTACCTTTTAACATCTTTTACAAACTGTATTTTCAGTCTTAAGATAAAGGGTGCTCCTGACAATTCCCAGGGCGCGGGCAGTGTGGAAAATATTATGATTATAAGTGGAAAATATTATGATGATAATCTGACAGGCACCGAAAGCACACAAACAATACCGGCCAGATTCCTGCAGCGAAATGATACAGCCTGCCCTAATCCAGGACAGGCTGCTATTTAAACACCTTCTTGCAAACTATATTTCTTTATCTTTCGGTAAAGGGTGCTCCTGGCAATCCCCAGAGCACGGGCAGTGTGGGAAATGTTGTGATTATAATAGCGCAGTGTTTCGGCAATGAACCTGCCTTCCAGATCCTTCAAACCCGCCGCTTCCCCTTCTGCCAGTTTGCGTTTCGCCACTACCCGCTCTATATTATGGACCAGGTTCCTGGCCAGTTTATTGGCCAGGAGCAATTGCTCCGGGGGCAGGTGATCCCAGTCAATATCCTTTGCCAGACAAGCTTGCAGATATTTGACAGGAGCCGAAACAACATCATCCGTGGATTCCTCTTTTTCATCTTCCGGCAAGCCCTCAGGCTTGTGACCGGCTGGATTTTTATGCAACAGCAGGCCAATCATATGCCGCGGCATAATGACGGGGTCTTCACACAGCGCCACCACCTGTTCAATGGTTTTGGCAAGTTCGCGGACATTGCCCGGCCAGTGATAGGCCTGAAGAATACGAAGGCATATGGGGGATATTTGTAAAACCTGCCGCCCCTCCCGTTGAGCATATTTCTTTAAAAAGAAGTCTACCAGTTCTGGTATATCTTCGGGGCGTTTCCGCAGCGGCGGCAGTGTTAAATTAACAACTTCCAGACGATAAAGCAAGTCTTCGCGAAAAGTTTTATCTTTAACTTTTTCTCTTAGATCTACATTTGTGGCGGCGATAATTCTGACATTGGTCTTGATTAACTCTTCACCGCCAATACGCATAAATTCACCGTTTTCCAGAACACGCAGCAACTTGACCTGTAAAGACTGGCTGGCCTCACCAATTTCATCGAGGAACAACGTACCCCCGTCGGCCAGCTCAAATATGCCTCGTTTACGGCTAACGGAATCTGTAAATGCACCCTTTTCATGCCCGAACAGCTCGCTTTCGAGCAAGTTTTCCGCTAGGGCGCCGCAATTTACAGCAAAAAAGGGCTTCCTGGACCGGTTGCTGGCAGCGTGTATGAAACGGGCCAGGACCTCTTTACCACTGCCAGTTTCACCCTGAATCAGGATACTGATATCCTTAGCCGCCGCCTTGTAAGCCGTCGCAACCAGACGCTGCATATCCGGTGATTTTCCCACAATAAACCGGTGGCGCCGGGCCAGTTCTTCCCAGCCAGGCCGGACGGGTGTATGGTCAAATTTCTCCAAGTAAAACTCCAATGCCTCATTTATTATTTTTTTCAAGGCAATGATATTATCAAAGGGCTTCTCAAGAAAATCGTATGCCCCGAGCTGCATAGCCTTGACCGCTGTACGCGTAGTACTGCGACCGGTCATAACTATATACAGGCAGCGGGACCTTTTGGCTTTAAACTCCTGAAGCAATTGAATTCCACAAGCATCCGGTAACTCTAAATCCAGCAGCACCACCGGAAAATGATCATTATAAAATAATTGCCTGGCCTGTTCAGCGCTATGCGCCATCACCACCTCCAGGTCTTCTCCTTCTATGAGGCGTTGAAATAATTTGCCGATTCCAACTTCGTCGTCAACTACCAGGATCCGTTTCTTTTGGCTTAACAAATATATCCACCTCCTGGTCAAAGAAAACCACGCTACCCGTTTATCCAGAATTAGGAAAAAACATGGCCTCCGTGGTTTTTTGACAAGCAGCTCCTTTCAATAACCCTCAGTTTAGTTTTAAAATACCTTGATATGGATATCTTTCCTGCAATACAGTATTTTACCAGTCAGTTACACAACCACCTTTATTTTAAACGCTTACTCCTGAAAAAGTCAATTATCTTAACAATTCATAATTATAGAAGACAAAAACAACCAACTATTTAACAAAAGAACATATTGCATGGATAATTCCTGTCGTCTTTAAAAAATAATATTTCGGTAAGCGTTTTTCTTTTGAATTATTCCTGGGGGTTATCTAAGTAGGACCTTAAACCTTCTAGTAAATGTAAAATGTCCGGCAAAATCTTTATTTCATGTGTATAATTTCTCTGCTAAACAGTACATAATAGTAATACTCCGCTTTGGTGAGTTCTATCTCTCCCCGTCCAGCGCAAGCTGGACCTTTTTTTTATTACTATGTCAGTGTTGTTAGTGTAAAGTTATTGTAGGAGTTTTACAGACAAAAAGAGAAGATATCACCGTCCTGCCAAGGACGAGTAATCTCCGAAAAGACTACTCGAGAGGTGATATCTTCATGGAAATAATTCGATCCCTCAACCCCATTCT
>JAKPGY010000027.1 GCA_029550685.1 Bacillota bacterium | reverse complement strand
AGCACTAAAGAAAAAAGTTTGTCAAGGCTGTAGCTTTTATAAAACTGCAGAGCAGCAATACTGGGAACGGAAAATTATAGACCGGCGGCTGCAGAAGTTAGGATATCGGTAGCAGCGGTAAGATGTCAAAAAATGACACATAAAGAGGTAATCCATAGCCTACAAAGGGCTGAAGTGGTAATCGAATATTATGAAGGAGGTAAACCTTGTTATGAGCGTAAAGGTAAAAATTAAGCACCTGAAACCTGGTACTGTTTACAATGCCGGCCCCAGGCCGATGATTTCGGTACCGGTTGGCATGAGGCCCGGGGCAATTGTATAGATGATTAGGTGATAATAGGTGATAGAAACAGCTTAGTCCAGACGGCCTGCGCCAGCCGGGGCCGCTGGGGAGGCTGTGAAAGTTGTACAAAGCGGCATTGAAGGGGGTAAATATGAACTACATCCGGGAGCTTAACGCATTCTATGATTGGCTCGAAACGAACGGACTGTCACTATCTGCGTTCGCCTTATGGCATGTATTGATGCACATAGCGAATAAGGCAGCATGGACGGATGAGTTCGCTGTGGCCGTATCGGTGTTATGCGCTAAGACAGGTTTATCTCCCAGGGCAGTCTACGAGGCAAGAAATGAGTTGAGAATAAAAGGCCGGTTAGACTGGCGGTCAAGAAAAGGGAACCAGTCGGCTATTTACAGGTTAATACCTTTGTCTGCATCTAGTGCAGACAATCATGCAGACAATAATTTGTCTGCAATAAATGCAGGCAACCGTGCAGACAATGGTGCAGACAATCATGCAGGCAACCGTGCAGACAATGGTGCACCATTAAATAAACTAAACGAAACTAAACTAAATAATAATAATACTTGTTCTAACGAACAAGAGCCTCTGGCTGCCCAACAGAAGCAAAAAATCAAATACGCCGAGTTTGTCAGCATGACCAATGCCGAATATGAGGCACTCGTTGCGAAACTCGGCGGTGAGGAACGTGCCAAGCGTTGTGTTGAAATACTCGACAACTATAAGGGTGCAACGGGGAAAAAATATAAGTCTGATTACCGGGCCATCCTGAATTGGGTTATAACCCGCCTTGAAGAAGAAGAGCAGAAAAAGCAAAAGGTGGTGAACATCCATGCAGACAGCAGCGCAAATATTGGAAAACAAAGGAGTAAATACAAGCTCCCGGACGACTTCTACTGGTCTAACTGACGACTTAGTGATACTTTTTGGGGGACGTATATATCCGCAAAGCAAACTTGACCTAGTAGCAAACGATATAGATATTGCGATAAAAACTATGAAGCTCTGCAAAGAAGGTGTGTGCGTAGGGCTGGGATCGTGCAAAGTAAATCCCAACGGATTGCAGGGATATTACGACGAAGAAGCCTCTAGTATGTATGGCTATCCATGTTTCCGGTTTAAACGCTGCCAGTACTGGCATATCGCCCAGCAACAGCAAAAAGAAACAGTAAAACCACGTTACCATGAGCGCACATTTGATAACTTCGAGGTTACAGCAGATAACCGCAAAGCTTACGAAGTGTGCAAAAAGTACGCAGAGAATTTCCACCGGATGACACATAGAGGGATGATATTGCTGGGGCCGCCGGGTACAGGGAAGACACATTTAGCGGTATCAATACACCGGGAAGTGCTTAAAAAGGGAATTGCCAGCGTGTTTGTAAATATGCCTAACCTGGTCAACGAGATGCTACAGGGTTTTAAAGCCGGGGAAGTATCAGCAACGTATCAAGCCGCGCTGGAAAAGCACCTGGTGGTCATTGACGACCTGGGCGCGGAACGCCTCCGCGACTGGGTGCAGGAGGCAATCTACCGGTTAATCAACGAGCGATACGAGAAAATGCTACCGCTGGTTGTGACAACCAATTGCGGCATCAAGGAGCTGGAGACGCGCATCGGTGGACCTGCGGTTGACAGGCTGGCTGAAATGTGTGAGATTGTACCGCTTGAAGGGAAAAGCTGGAGGCGGCGAAGGGTGTAGGTCCGCTTTAAGTGCAAAGGAGGAAACCATGGGCCGCAAACCTTACGAATGGACGGATATATGTCCGGACTGCTACTCCATAAAAGGGGGTAGGAGGCAATGAAACTGTATCACTTCACCAGCGCCCTACATGTGGAGGGCTGCATGAAAGAAGGCATCAACAAGGGGTCTATCCCTCTATATAAAAACGGCAAGTTTGGTCTCTTGTCCGGATGGCAATGGCTAACGGAAAGCCCGGATTTTAAACAAGTATGGGCAAATACGGAATTTACAACATTGCCTTATGACAGGACAGAGTATAGGCTCACGGTGGTTATACCAAAAGCGGCACGAGATAGACTTTTCCGGTGGTTGGATATATGCGACAAACTGCCAATTGACGAGGCCATGAACGCTTACGGTGACCCAGAGAATTGGTTTGTATTCCAAGGGAGAATTAAGCCAGGCTGGATAAGGCGAGTGGAGC